>CAIYHQ010000108.1 GCA_903926075.1 uncultured Methanomicrobiales archaeon | reverse complement strand
AGCTGCGAATTTCTGCAGAGTGAGGGGATACATCTCAACAGTTAAAAAACATAATCTCCCTGTCCTGACTTCTATAATGAGGGCTTTCAAAGGCGAACCATTCATCCCATCAGCAGCTCATACATCACCCTGAACAGTTACTAATATATTACAACAAATAACTAATGTTTTTCATCAGTTAGGCCTGTGTCATCGACTCATCATGGTTTATTTATATATTCAATAACATGGTGGGAATTGATTATTATTATCAGATCAGAAGCGAAGTCTATCAATGCTGATATCGGGAGAGTATTTATTTGATAGTATTTTTTTGCATTCCCGATCTCAATTTTTCTAACAAGACCCAATAATTCCATTACGTCAAGGTTACGTGCTATAGTCTGACGATGAATGCCGCATTTTTCAGATATCTCCCTTATCATCAGAGGCTTCTTTTCTCCATTTAATGAGCTTAGTATTTTTTCATGAATAGTATCCACATTAAAGAGAAATTAGCAATTGTATATATAACTACTGTAAGGGACATCTCTTTACGAGTTGTTTTTAAATGAAACGTTGCAATTCTCATCTACCCTTATCAAAATCAATCAATCGGACAGTTTTATAGATTAAGGAAAGTACAAGTTCGTTGTAAAAATAACCTGGTGATTACATTGGAAACAAATCAAATTGACTTTGCAATAAATGGATATTCAATTCCGGATGTCCTGATTTTTGATACTCTTGAAATCCCTGCAATAACAGTGGATAGCGCTTTTAAAATTCAGGCGATGAATGTTTCTGCAGGATATCTCATAGGGAAAGCCCCTGATGCATGCCTGGGAATAAATTACAGCGATTTGATAAAAATTAAAGACACCGTTAATGGTAAAGATCCATTAACTTCAGTAATGGAACTAGCAAAACCCATGAGTGGTGAAGCTGTAGCCCAGGTTAATGGGTCCGGGTTTCCTGTGAAGTATGGAGTTACGCCAATTTTTGATAAAAATGGATCCGTAACAGGGGTGATTAAATATTTAGTAGATCAAAGGCCTAAAAACATTGTACAGGAGGTGTTAACTCTTGAAAATGAGATCACAGAGGGCAACCTTAGTGCCAGAGTTGACCCTTCATTATTTGAGGGTGACGAGAGGACTATTCTTAATAAAATAAATAATATTCTCGATGCAGTTGTAAGTCCACTTAATGTTGCTGCAGAATACGTTGAAAAGATAAGTAAAGGTGACATCCCTGACAAAATTACCGATAATTACAATGGGGATTTCAATGCGATAAAAAATAACCTGAACCAGTGTATTGATGCAGTAAATCTGCTTGTTTCAGATGCAAAATTACTTTCAGACGCTGCCATAGAAGGAGCTTTAAAAACCAGGGCTGACGCCTCTTTACATCAGGGAGATTTTAGAAAAATTGTAGAAGGAGTTAATTCAACTCTTGATGAGGTAATAGGCCCTCTTGATAAAATTTCAGAGGTTCTCAAGCGGATGGCCGTCAATGACTACACCCAAAGATTACCAGACGATTATAAGGGTGATTTTGCACTTGTAGCAAATGATTTTAATGAGGCCATGATTCATGTTAATAATGTTGCAGTTTCGATAGTGAAAATTAGTAACGGAGACCTTTCAGAACTTGATGAATATATGAACGTTCAAAAAAGATCTGACGAGGACATTACAATTCCTGCAATAATTCGTGCTTTAAAAACCTTAAAAGGTCTTAAGGAAGAACTTGAGCGTCTAACTATTGCATCTGAGGCTGGAAAACTATCTGAAAGAGGAAACCCCGAACAGTTCAGTGGTGCATATGCTGAGGTAATTGAGGGTACAAACCAGATGCTTGATGCAATTTTACTCCCAATTGGAGAAGGAAACAGGGTGCTTAAACAGATCTCTGATGGTAGGATAGATGAATTGATTGTCCAGACTTATCAGGGTGATCATGAGCTCATGAAAAAGGCGGTTAATAATGTTGCCGTAGTTCTTCAGAATCTCCAAAATGAGATTGCCAGACTTACCGAGGCATCAAAGCAGGGAAAACTATCTGAGAGGGGGAAACCCGAACAGTTCAGTGGTGCATATGCTGAGGTAATTGAGGGCACAAACCAGATGCTTGATGCAATTCTGCTACCGATTGGTGAAGGAAACAGGATACTAAGGCAGATTAGGGGAGGAAACCTTCGTGAGAAAGTAGAGATTCACTGTCAGGGTGATCACGAAGAGATGAAAGATGCGATAAACGGTGTATACAACTGGCTCTCTGATCTTATCAAATATGTAACATTGATTTCTGAAGGGGATATGTCTGCTGAAATGGAGAAAGCGTCAGAGAAGGATCAGATACATGAACATCTCATCAGGATGCGGGAGAATATTAAGGCACTTGTCCTTGATGCAAATATGTTGGCAAAAGCTGCAATAGAAGGCCGATTGGATACAAGAGCTGATGCTTCTCGTCACGATGGAGATTTCCGTAAGATAGTAGATGGTGTGAATAACACTTTGGATTCAGTCATAGGTCCGTTGAATGTGGCTGCAGAATATGTGGATAGAATATCCAAAGGTGATATTCCCGCGAAGATCACGGACACCTATAATGGTGACTTCAATGAGATCAAGAATAACCTGAACCAGTGTATAGATGCAGTGAACCTGCTTGTATCTGATGCGAGGATGTTATCTGTAGCTGCAGTTGAAGGCAGGTTGGATACACGGGCAGATGCCACTCGTCATAGCGGAGATTTCAGAATAATTGTAGAAGGGGTTAATTCAACCCTTGATGAGGTAATAGGTCCACTTAATAAAATTTCAGAAGTTCTCAAATGTATGGCTGTTAATGACTATACCCAAAAGCTTCCTGATAATTATAATGGAGATTTTGCGTTGGTGGCAAATGATTTTAATGACGCTATGATTCAGGTTAACAATATTACTGGTTCGATAGTGAAAATTAGTAACGGAGACCTTTCAGAACTTGATGAATATCTAAGGATCCAAAAAAGATCTGACCAGGATATTACAGTTCCAGCAATAATTCGTGCATTACAAACCTTAAAAAGTCTTAAGGAAGAACTTGAGCGTCTTACTATTGCATCTGAGGCGGGAAAACTATCTGAAAGAGGAAAACCTGAACTGTTTAGTGGTGCCTATGCTGAGGTAATTGAGGGTACTAACCAGATGCTTGATGCAATTTTACTCCCAATTGGAGAAGGAAACAGGGTGCTTAAACAGATCTCTGATGGTAGGATAGATGAATTGATTGTCCAAACTTATCTGGGTGATCATGAAGAGATGAAAAAGGCGGTTAATAATGTTGCCGTAGTTCTTCAGAATCTTCAAAATGAAATAGCAAGGCTCACAGAGGCATCAAAGCAGGGAAAACTATCTGAAAGAGGGAAACCTGAACTTTTCAATGGTGCCTATGCTGAGGTAATCCTGGGTACTAACCAGATGCTTGATGCTATTCTGCTACCGATTGCCGAAGGAAACAGAATACTTAGGCAGATTAGGGGAGGAAACCTACGT
>CAIYHQ010000107.1 GCA_903926075.1 uncultured Methanomicrobiales archaeon | reverse complement strand
CCAGCTACGAACGCTTTAAGCCCAGTAATAGTGGCCACCACTCGAGCCGCCGGTATTACCGCGGCGGCTGGCACCGGTCTTGCCCGGCCCTTTCTCCTGATGCTTTTTACACATCAGAACAGCCCGACTTTACGGGCACTCGGGGTTCCCTTATCACGATTTCTCGCATTGTAAAGTTTTCGCGCCTGCTGCGCCCCGTAGGGCCTGGATTCATGTCTCAGAATCCATCTCCGGGCTCTTGCTCTCACAACCCGTACCGATTACAGGCTTGTTGGGCCTTTACCCCAACAACAACCTAATCGGCCGCAGACCCATCCTAAGGCGGCGGACCTTTTAGCTACAGAGCATTCCAGCATCCATTGCCTATGGGGTATTATCCCCAGTTTCCCGGGGTTATTCCCCACCTTAGGTTAGGTTATCCACGTGTTACTGAGCAGTATGCCGAGGTCTTTCACCTCTCGACTCGCATGGCTTAATCGAACCCCGATAGCAGTGGCCTCTGGCAGGATCAACCAGAATTTGATGCACACAAGACTTATCGGAATTAGCGGTTATTGAACAAATTTCCGCATTACCAGTATCAACGTCAGAACCAATACCGTTCGAGACGGCCCGTTTTGGTTCTCCACCACAGGGGTTATATTTATTTTCACCCTCCCCATTTAACATTTATTCAGTCAGAATAAACATAGTAATTTCTTACTTGGTTTGGGATCTTATATGTTTGTCCCAATCGTATATAATAGTTGCTGTGTTACGTTCCAACAAACATTGTTTACTTCTTATCTGCATATTGCATTGAAGTTAGATTGGGTTTTACATATTTGTTTCCTTTGTATATAACAGTTTTGTTTCTTTGGTTTTTAGATGCGCATAATGCAGTTTCCAAAAAGAACTGTCATAACAAACGAATTCGCTTTTTCCAGCAGTTTAAGCGACCTTAAAGGCCACCTAGCTGAACGCGAGGTTATAATGTTGGTCAGGCTTCTATATCAACATTGCGCATACTTTCTGAAATATTCAAATTGATTTCGGATAGATTTATATAAAGATCCGAATAAAACTTTTCCTGCCAGATTTCAACCATATTCTCGTGCATTAGAAAAAGAAGAGGGATATACACATCAACTCTTGACCATCCTAGTTCTTTTACAAGCATGCTAAGAGTCAAAGTTTCAGATTCATTGGACTTGGATACGCAAAAAGAGTGAAGAAGTAATGCTAAGTCCCGGTATCCTTCATCATGAGCAATTCCAATAATATCATCAGTATTACAATAGTCAGGAAAGTCTGAAAATTCCTTTCTTTTATTCCTTCTTTCCTCCCGCTCTGCAAATCGCAATTCAAGGATTAGTTCCTGGAGAGTGAAAGGCCGGTTTCGCATTCTTTTTCTCTCAAGCCTGCGCGAGATTTCATGTTCAAACTGATCAATCGGATCCCCGGACTCAGATGAGAAATTTTTTTGAAAGATCTCTTCTTCAAAAGGTGTTTCGTCGTCTGCTATCCCCCAGGCTATCTCTTCAAGATAATCTGATTTGATTCGTAGTAGAGTTGCCGCATAAAAAAGTGTACGGCCTGATAACCTGAGATCAAGTTCACTTCTGTTTCCAAGCTCCTCTAAAAATCGGTCTGTAACCTCGACAATATCAATATTCCATGGATCAATCTCATTTTTTTCAGCCATCCTGACAAGTATCTCTACTGGGTCTTCAGGCATTGGATCTAACCCCTGTAACTAATGTACTTTTATCGCTCTTGAGTGTCACTCCGACAATATTCAAAGCCTTCTCAATCATAGGTTTCCGAAGAGAAACGATGATAAATTGTGATTCTCCTGCTAGTTCATATATCATCTGCGCGATATTTTCAACATTCGTTCCATCTAGAGACATATCCACTTCGTCAAATGCATAGAACGGCGCTGGCAGATGCTGTTGAATCGCAAAAATAAAAGCAAGCGTAACAAGAGATTTTTCTCCTCCGCTCAAAGAGCTCAGCAGATGAACTTTCTTGTCACGGGGCTGGACTCCAAAAGAGAGACCTCCGGAAAAAGGGTCATCTTTGTTTTCGAGCAGAAGGTTTCCAGTCCCGTTTGTGAGCCTTGCAAATATTTTCCGAAAATTTAAATCTATAGCATTAAATGCACTATTAAATGCTTCTAATTTCATTTTCTCGAAAGTATCTATCCGGTTAATGATACCTGCGCGTTCTCTTGAGAGGATGTCCTTCTTGTTCGCCCTTTCTCCAATCTTTTCAACTACACGCGAAAAGTCCTCAATCGCACGCATATTGACATTTCCCAGTCTTTTTATTAAACTTAATACCTCTACAATCTCACTCTCAATTTCAGTTATTGAAAGGTCTGTTTCAACACCATGCGCTGCTTCATTCAGTTTGGAAATTTCAGTAAGGAGGACGTCCCTCCTTTCATCGAGCATACTGACCTGGATGAGAATTCTTTCCTTCAATGAATCAATTTCGATAAGATGCCTTTCATGAGTTTCAATATCCTGAACAATTGCTCCACGTTTTTCCCTAAGATGAGAGAGTTCCTTCGAAAAAGCCTGCTGTCTCTCTTCAAGAGAGATAATGACCTGTTCATGATTTTTTATCTGAACAATGAGTCTTTCACTTTCAATGTCTATGTTAGTTATCTGGTCTTCAATCCTTTTTTGCTCCCGTTCCATCTCTTTTATTCTGCTCTGGAAATGAAGACGTTCATTCTGGTTGTCATTGATGTCGGATTCTTTCTTTCGCTGCCTCCGTTCTGCGTCATCCATCTCTTTTCGTATATTCTCATGTCTTTCAGTTAGTTCCGGGATGCCTGTTTCTTCAAGAGATTTTTGAATGTTAGAGATTTTTCGGGCTTTTTCTTCTATCTCCTTATTGAACTTATTGATAATTTTCTCAAGGGAAACAAGGTTCACTGCTCCGTTTTGTCCCTCAGTGATAATAGAGACAAGTTGCTCCTCTATTGATCTTTGTTCTTCCTCAAGCGATGCCAGGTGCCCAAGATAATCATTCAGAAGAATTTTGTCGCCCTGCAGTTTTTGATCGATCTCTGCAATTCGTATCCGCATATTTTGAACCTGAAGATCAATCTGGGTAAATGAAGATTCCTTTTCTTGAATATTTCTCGCAAAAGTTTCAAGTTCAGATCTTACCTTAATTAAATCATCTTCAACCGATACCCCAAATCCAGAAATACCCTTTTTAATGGACCCCCCTGTCATTGCACCGCTCCTTTCAAGAAGTTCTCCATCAAGAGTCACCATCCTGAACTGACCTATTTGCAACCTTGCATTTGCGAGGGTATCAAAAATAACAGTCTGCCCAAACACTACCCTGAATGCATCCCTGAATTCATTTCTGAATTCAATAAGATTTACAGCATAATCTATTGCACCTGGTTTCAAAATTGGTGTAAGTGGAGGCGGGTTCATTTTATTTAAAGGGAGAAACGTAACTCTGCCAAGACGACTCTCTTTTAAACTTACTATCGCTTCAGATGCAACTCTGTCATCAGTGCAGACAACGTGGTTTAGTTTCCCTCCAGCTGCGATATTTAATGCTATTCCAAATTCTGGCGGAACTTTTCCCAATTGTGATATGGTTCCATAAACTCCATCCATCCCAAGTACATATTCGAGTGCTCTTCCAAAGGTCTCTCCTCTAATCTGCTGCTGGGCTTCAATTCTATGATATTTCTGATCGATTTGCCTATATTCCCGCCTCAAGTCTTCAAGTTCAGCTTTCTTCTTATAAACTTCTCTCTCACTTTCATGAAATTTTGGAATAATTGACTCTTTTTCACTTTCAAGTGCACTAATACTACTTTCAATTGTGGAAATGAGACTTTTACGTTCATTCACATCTTCTCCAATCTTGTATTTTGAGACTTCGAGCCTTTCATTTGCAGATGTTCGCATCCTGCTCTTTTCTATCTCGATATCCTGTTCACGAATTTTTACTGCTCTCTCATTCTTTTTGGACTCAATTTCACCAAGGGCTATGAATAACTCATTTTTACGCAATTCATCTTCTTTACCAAGGTTTGAAATCTCTTTTTCGATTTTTTCGCGATGGGCTCTGAGTGCAGCTACCTCCATCGCCAGGTTCGCACGGTCTATCGAGAGTGTTCTTATCTGTTCAGAAGATTCATTTACACGTTGTTCTGCACGCTTTATGTCAAGATAAACCTGATTTTTTTCAGAAAATAGTGCTTCTTTTTCCTTCTTGAGGCTAGAAATGGTCCTCTCACATAATTTAATTTCTGACTTGGATTCCTCTAACGAAGAAATTATCCGTAAATATTCTTCTCCGCTCTTCCTTGAGATCTCTGAATCCAGCTCTTTTAAGTCACCTTTAAGGTACTCGGTTTCATTCTCTTCTATCCCCTTGTCAGCGATAAGTACTCGAAGTTCCTCTTCTTTCTCTCCCTTTAGTTTTAAAAGTAAAGAGAACTCATTTTCTTTTTCCCTGAGTTCTGCTGCTATTTTACAGGATTCAAGAACAGCAAGTCTCTCCTGTAACTGCTTGTATTTTAAAGCCTGATCACGTTCAACTTCCAGTTCACGTTTTCGTGACTCGAGTTCAGAGAGTAGCAATTCTTCCCTCTCAATTCTCTCTCGAACTATTTCCAGCTCTGACAAGGCCTGGTCACGTTTTTCATCAAATTCTGCAACACCTGCAATTTCATCAATGACACGTCGCCTTTCAAGGTCACTCATCTCTATTATGCGTGTGATATCCCCCTGCATCACAATATTATATCCATGCGGCCTGATCCCATTCCGTGCAAGGTGCTCGGTAATTTCACTCTGTTTGCAGTAGCGCTCATTAAGATAATTGTAACTGTAATATCCTGCATGAGTCTTTTTGATCCGCCTTCGGATTTTGGTCCCGTCTGAAAAAGTTACAGATACTTCAGCTGCATTTTTCCCTGAATTCAGGTTAATTAGATCGGTTAATTTTTCAGCCCTGAGAGTCCTTGAACCGGATAAAGCGAGAACAAACAGCAGACTATCTATAATGTTACTTTTCCCTGACCCATTTGGCCCGGATATAACAGTAAAACCATTGAAAAAAGGTATTTTAACCTTCTTCACAAAAGACTTGAAGTTCTCAATCTCAAGTTCTGTGATATGCAAAAGTTGCGGCTCCTAATTCCCTTTTTCTTTCAAATCGTCCTCTTCTGCAATTATTAACATGGATTTTTTTTCAGATCCCACTTTCTCGCGTCTACCCTCTTCACTTTTTTTATGATATTTTGCTGAAGCTATGATATAATCTGAGTTAGGTTTTCGCTCCTCAGGATGAAGAGTACCATTGGGACCCATAATCATTGCCATCTCTTGTTTTTCTTCTTTTTTTTCGGTTTCAATATCTCCAGGGGTTTGCGGTTGTGTTTGTGGTTTTTGATTGAGTTTTGGGAGGATAACGGTCTCTGGTCTTTCAGGGACCGTTCGATCTCTTACAATATATGGTCCCCGGTCATCATAGGTCTTGGAAAGTCTGCGGGTAATGGATTTTAGATCAAGCATCTCATCTGTAAGCCCCTTTACCAGTGCCTCAAGGTCTCTTATCCTTCTTTCAAGCACATTAATGCGCTCAGGATTCTCAATTTTTTCTCCTGTATCTTCAAGCATTTTCAAACCTCATTTACCGTGATAACCTAAATTTTCTATATGTGTAAAAAATCCTTATTGATTAGAGAATATTGCCGATAGTATCCTATATTTCTTGTGATTGGTGAGAGAGATATTCCTTTTTTTTATTCTGGAAAGAGTATTACCCTTGAAAGTCGACCTTTCTATCCATGTCTTACCTTGGGGACACAGATAGTGAAATCGCAGATATAATAGAAAAGGAGCGATTACGACAACTAAACGGACTTGAGCTCATCGCATCAGAAAACCTCGTTTCACGGGCTGTTCTCGAAGCAATGGGGTCAATAATGACTAATAAATATGCTGAGGGCTATCCTGGCAAGAGATATTATGGGGGGTGTGAATTTCATGATATGGCCGAAAACCTTGCCCGGGAGCGCCTGAATTCTCTTTTTGGATCAGAACATTCAAATGTTCAGCCACACTCCGGAACACAGGCAAACATGGCAGTATACTTCGGCTGTATGAACGTTCGCGACCCCCTCCTTAGTATGAGCTTGGCTCAGGGAGGTCACCTGTCCCACGGTTCTCCTGTTAATTTTAGTGGCCGTCTCTTTAACGTCACTCACTATGGAGTCGACCTGAAAACTGAGACCCTTGATTATGGAGTTATTGAAGAGATTGCGCGAAAATCCAGACCTAAGGTAATTGTTTGTGGCGCAAGCGCCTATCCACGAAATATTGATTTTAAAGCATTTCAGGAGATTGCCGAGGGTGTAGGTGCAAGAGTTGTTGCAGATATTGCTCACATTGCCGGACTTTGTGCTACCGGAGTCCATCAGTCTCCGGTAAATATCGTAGACTTTACTACTACCACAACTCACAAAACCCTACGCGGCCCAAGGGGTGGAGCGATACTTTGTAGAAAAGAAGATGCGCAGAACATTGATAAACAGGTTTTTCCAGGCATGCAGGGGGGACCACTTATGCATATCATCGCTGCTAAGGCCGTCTGTTTCAAAGAAGCACAAAAACCGTCATTCAGGGATTATAATATCCAGATAGTTAAAAATTCAAAAGCTCTTGCCGAATGTCTCATAGAAAATGAAATTCGGTTGATATCGGGAGGTACAGACAATCACCTTATGCTTCTTGACCTTTCATCTTTAGGTTTAACAGGACTTGAAGCCGAGATTGCCCTTGGAAAAGCAGGGATTACAGTGAATAAAAATACAATCCCAAATGAACAGAGAAGTCCTTTTGTAACAAGCGGACTTCGAATCGGGACACCTACCATAACAACTCGGGGCATGAAAGAGCAAGATATGCCTATAATTGGAGAATGGATTACCACAGTTTTAAGGGACGTGAATAATAATTTTGAAATTAACCGAATTAAAACAGAAGTAACTGAATTTTCAAAAAAATTTCCGCTCTACCCTGAATAATTATGATAATGCTTGATGGTAAACGGGTTTCAGCTGAAAGGTTACAGATAATTAAAAACAGGCTTCATGATGTTGAATATAAACCACATCTGGTCACAGTACTTGTTGGATCTGATCCAGGTTCGCAGATTTATGTTAAAATGAAACATACTACTTGCGAGGAAGTCGGGATTAGATCTACGAGGATTGACCTCCCGGAGTCAACAACTACGAGCTCGCTTCTTTCAGTCATTAATGACCTGAATCAGGATCCACAAGTCAATGGAATTCTTGTCCAACTACCTCTTCCACAACATATTGAAACATCAGTAATTCTCAGTTCGGTTGAGCCAAAAAAAGACATTGATGGATTTAATCCATTAAATCAGGGATTATTAATCTCAGGCAATCCCGGATTTATTCCCTGCACTCCAAAAGGAATTATGACACTCCTAAAAACTTATAATATTAATGTTAGCGGCCTGGATGCGGTTGTAATAGGTCGTAGCACAGATGTTGGAAGACCGATGTCTGCACTTCTCCTTCTATCAGATGCAACTGTTACAATCTGTCACAGTAAAACACGCAATATTGAACAAAAATTAATGAACGCAGATCTTATTGTAAGTGCTGTTGGTAAGGCTGATTTTTTGAAAGGTAGTATGATAAAAGAAGGGACTGTAGTTATTGATGTGGGGATTACAAGAATAGAGGGGAAAGTGCATGGCGATGTGGAATTTGATAGTGTCTCAAAAAAAGCGGGTGCCCTAACACCAGTTCCGGGAGGTGTAGGCCCAATGACTATCCTTTCTCTTATTGAAAACACTCTGCTTGCATCGGGCCTCCAGTCATGCATTCCTGTTTAATTTCCAATCTGCTGATTGGTGAAAATTACCCGATTCGAGTTATGGGTATAATAAATTGCAGCCCTGAATCTTTTTTTCGCCCATCATATGCGCCACCTAAAAATGTTCATAAAATGGCTGTTTCACTGATCGAAGGGGGTGCAGACATTATTGATATTGGCGCACGCAGCACAGCCCCAGATACATCAGTAATACCTGTTAATGAAGAAATTTCAAGAGTAAAACGGTCTTTGGAAGAACTTAAGGGCATAGATATCCCTTTATCGCTTGATACTACAAGGCCTGAAGTACTTAGGGCCGCACTTCATTATGAGATTAATGCCATTAACGATATCGGAGGTCTGTCAAACCCTGATTATGCCAGAATGATTGCCGATTCAGGTCTGTCCCCGGTTGTTATGGCAGCAAAAAGAGAACCTGGTGATCCAAAATCATTTGAAGAGGTCCTGTATGCACTGATGCTTGTAGAGGAGCGTTGTATCCAGTATAAAATTGAAAGTTACATTCTGGACCCAGGAATTGGGCGCTGGTCTAATGAACGAGGCCCGGAACTTGACATTTCAATTTGTACTGATTTTTCAGTCTTCAAAAAATATAAGCGCCCACTCCTTGGTGCCCTGTCACGAAAATCATTCATAGGAGATATAACCGGAAGACCCCCGGAAGGGCGCCTTGCTGGGAGCCTTGCTTTTACCATGATGATCCTGAACGGCGGTGCCAATATTATTCGTACTCACGATGTACCTGAAACAGTTGATTGTATAAAGGTTTTCGAGGCGGCAGGTAAGAGAAAATGAACTCTTTTTTTAGATTATACGGAATAAAAACTCCACTCCTCACGAAAGGCTCACAGATTTCTCTAATTCTTGCAGATTCAATCAGGTCTTCAGAAGCAAAGACACTCGAGCAAGGCGATATTATTGTCATTGCCGAGTCACCTCTCGCAACAGTTGAAGGGAACATTATAGAACTGGACAAAGTAATACCCTCACGTGAAGCTTGCATTATTGCAAAGCAATACAAGATAGAGCCTGAATTTGCTCAGGTTGTACTAAATGAAAGCGATTCGGTCATTGGTGGAATTCCTGGGTTCATACTTTCTTTAAAGAACGGGACACTTCTTCCGAATGCTGGTGTTGATCACTCAAATGCACCTCCTGGATCAGTGGTGCTTCTACCTGCAGACCCGGATAAAAGTGCAGAACGTATTGCAAATGAACTTGAAAAGATTTTTAAAGTTCAAATTGCCGTTATTGTCGGAGACAGCCGGACCCACCCGTTAAGAGTTGGATCTGCAGGGGTAGCTATAGGCTGCTACGGAATTGATTCAGTTATTGACGACCGTGGTAATTTTGACCTTTTTAACAGGGAATTATTAGTTACAAAACGTGCAATAGCAGACAATATTGTGTCAGCCGCAGAGATTGTGATGGGTGAGGCCGCAGAATCAACACCAGTGGCACTAATACGGGGACTTGGACTTCCATTGACACGCAGTTCAGGTATAGAGACAATACTTCCTTCTGAATGCCTATTTATTGGAACTTTCAGACCCGATCTTTAGCAGGGCTTTTTTAACCTTATTCACTTAAGTTCTCCTGAGACCAACCCGGCCATGTTCTGAATTTAAAGTGAAACCTCGATTTTTAAGGAATTCCTTGCTTTTTCCGTTACCATGAATGAAAAGTTCAACAAGGTCTTCCTCTTCATCAATATCTGTATGGAGTAAAAAACTATCAATTATTTTTATTGAGAGACCTGCATTTTTCGCTGCTTCGATGTGTTTTAGAAAACTAGAACCATAGTAATTCACACGGAATTTATTCCCAGGATTGATAAATAGGGCATTCGTACCCCCACCACGTCCTGGAACGATGCTGATATCTGTATCGCTTGTGATTAACTGTATTATTCCCTCGCGCCCTGCAAGTGGGAGGTCTGCCATAATTATCAGCAATGGTTCTTTGTTTTTTTCAAGGTATGAATTCAGAGCGGCATTAAGGTCTCTCGTATCGATGACCAATGGACAATCAGGGTAGGCAAATTCATGTGTTGAGAGCAGGAAGGGGGCACAACCTGCAGAGACGATAACTTCAATAACATCTTCAAGCATACAGCGCGCAAAAACCTCGCGTTCTTCCCTCCCCATACAATTTGAAAGGCGGGTCTTAGGATTCGCGGGTTTCCAAGGGATAACCGCTTTAACTGACATCGCATGAAAATGCGCTGGGTTCTCTTAAAATTGCTTCGTTTCTTTAATGACATTCTTTGGTTTTGATATAATGCAAGAACCTTTTTTGTCTGAACCTGTAAAATTTCTATATAATGGATAGAAAGAGAGTCACTTTTTCACGAAATCTCTTTATTCCGCTCACAACTGTTTGTCGAAACAACTGTCACTACTGTTCATTTCGGACAGGTATACAGGAGGGGTGCCTTTTATCCAAGGAAGAAGTAAGAAGACTCCTTGAACTAGGTAAAGAGAGGTCCTGTACTGAAGCCCTTTTTACTTTTGGAGAACATCCGGAGGAAGTTCCTGGATTTCTTAACCTACTTTCAGGACTCGGGTTCCAGTCAATTCTTGATTTCTGCATCGAACTTTCAAAAGAAAGTATAAGATATGGAATACTTCCTCATACAAATGCAGGAGTCATCACTTATACAGAGATGGAGAAATTAAAACCCTACAATGCAAGCATGGGGCTCATGCTTGAGACGACTGCAGATATACCAGCGCATACGGATTCTCCTGGAAAAAATCCAAAAATCCGTTTAAGGATGATAGAAGAGGCGGGTCAATTGAGAATTCCTTTTACAACCGGTATACTTGTAGGAATAGGAGAAACAAGGGATGACAGAATTCAATCGCTTCTTGAGATAGCAAATCTTCACCGTAAATACAACCATATCCAGGAGGTAATTATTCAGAACTTCTGTCCGAAAGAAAGAACCGGGATGCAAGATAGAACCGGCCCTGAAAGGGAGATAATGTGTGACACGATTCAGCTTGCACGCGATATCCTGCCCCAGGATGTTGCAGTGCAGGTGGCCCCGAATCTTTTTGACCCAAAAGTCCTGATAGAATGTGGAGCGAATGATCTTGGTGGAATATCGCCATTTACCTCAGACCATATCAATCCTGAACATCCCTGGCCAACCGAGATTGAATTGCTGAATGCAATAGCCCCAGTGAAATTGCAAGAGAGGTTATGTATTTATCCAAGATACATAGAAAAAGGTTGGTTCTCACCTTTAATCGCACCACTAATAAAAGAGCTGAATGCGAAACTAATTAACGAGCAGGAAGTAAAATGACAGAAAAAGCCCCCCTGTACAGTGGAAAGGCAAAGTCAGTTTACAGATCTGAAACTGACCATGAGTACCTGATTGAATTCAGAGATGATATTACTGCTTTTGATGGAGGCAAAAAGGATGAACTCCAAGGAAAAGGCAGTATAAATGCAAAGGTATCAGCTTTTATTTTCCGGTTACTTGAAAGAAACGGGATAGATACACATTTCCTGAAGATGGAAGACAATGGACTCATGCGCGTAAAAGAGTTGAAAATGCTCCCGCTTGAAATTATTGTAAGAAATGTTGCTGCAGGTTCTGTTGTGAGAAATTATCCATTTACTGAGGGTAAACCCTTCCATCCTCCGATAATTGTTATCGATTATAAGGATGACAGTCTCCATGACCCGATGCTTAATGATGAATTAATAATTGCACTTGATATCATCACATCTGAAGAGTTGACCCTGATAAAAAAGATAGCACATCATGTCAACTCAGTATTGAAGAGTCATCTCGAAAAATGCAATCTGACCCTGGTCGATTTTAAACTTGAATTTGGATGGTGCTACGATAAACTGACAGTTGGTGATGAGATTAGTATGGATTCAATGAGAATATGGGAAGAAGGAACACGTAAGTCTCTTGACAAGGATGTATACAGATTTGAAAAAGGGGATGTTATGACTACTTACCATATAGTTGCGCAAAGAATAATCACAGATGAGTGAAAGTTCATGGAATACACTGCAAAAATTAAAGTAGAATTAAAAACAGGTATGCTTGATCCGGAAGCAATAACCATTGAAAAAGCCTTGGATAATCTCGGTTTTAAGGCGTCGGGATTCCATACAGCACGCCTGTTTACTTTTAAGATAGAAGCAGACACAACTGAGGATGCAACTATCCAGGCTGACCTTATGTGTAAAAAGCTCCTGGCGAATCCGGTTATTCATAATTATTCTATTGAGGTAATAAGATGAGATTTGCGGTCATCCAGTTCGGTGGGAGCAACTGTGACCGGGATACTCATTATGTATTGAGTGATCTACTCAACATAGAGACCGACCTTATTTGGTATAAAGAACGCCTTAATCGTGATTATGATGCAATAATTCTTCCGGGTGGATTTTCATATGGAGATTATCTAAGAGCCGGGGCAATTGCAGCAAGGACACCAATTATGAATGATATTATAGACCATGCGAAAAAAGGAAAACTCGTACTGGGTATATGTAACGGTGCACAAATATGTGCAGAGTCTGGTCTTGTCCCTGGGACATTTACAACAAACATTTCAAACCTTTTTATATGCAAACGGGTATCTCTTAAAGTAAAAAACAATAAATCACCTTTCACTAAAAATTTTAACGCAGGAGAAGTGATATCACTACCAATAGCCCATAAAGAAGGGAGATTTCTTGTTGATGAGGTGAAGGGTTCTGGATTTAGTGAAAAAGAAAATGTTGTATTTACTTTTTGTGATGAAAATGGAGATAATGGAAATTCTTCTAACCCAAATGGTTCATTGCACGGGATTACCGGCGTTTTATCAGATTCTGGAAATGTCCTAGCCATGATGCCACATCCAGAAAGGGCATCAGAACTTCTTCTTGGTTCAAACGAGGGAATAAAAATCTTTACTTCGATGCGGGACCATATCGAGAATAGCAAAAAATAAGGAAACATTAAAATGACTGACGATATTTCAGAGTCTGAACGAAGAAAAGAAATTTTAAACTGGGCCGGGGAATATGCAACTAATAATGGTTATATCCTTAATCCGGATCCTGAACGTTTGGAAATTGTAATAAAAGGACTTTTGCGTAATAAAGTAAAGTATGGCGAGCAATATTGTCCTTGTCGGTTGCGAAGCGGTGATAAAGAACAGGATAAAGAGATTATCTGTCCGTGTGCTTTTCACCGTGATGAGATAAAAAAAGAGGGAAATTGTCACTGCCATCTTTTCTTTGAAAAGAAGTGATTATGAATGAATACTGGTGATGTTGAAGAAAATAAGTTAAAAATCTTCATTAGTTACGCCTCTGTCGACAAAGATATTGCCTTTAATCTCTGTGATCTACTCGAAAAATCAGGATTTTTAGTTTTTATCGCACCTAGAGATATAAGTCCAGGAAAAGACTACGCAGGAGAGATAATCCACGGGATAGATAACAGCAAAATGATGCTCTTACTTCTATCAAGTAATTCAAATAAATCAAAACATGTTATCCGCGAGGTAGAGAGAGCGGTTAAAAAAGATTTGATCCTCATACCTATCCGGATAGAGGATATCGAACCTTCAAAAAGTCTTGAATATTATTGCGCAACTTCCCAATGGTTTGATGCGTTTAAAGGTTCACCCGATCAATTCTTTCCACAACTTATCAGGAACATTAAAAAACATCTTAACGGAGAGATGAGTCAAGTTATAGTCGACAACAAAACTGACTTGAGTAAGAAACAAAAGAGTGAGCAAACGAAATATTTATTTTTTTACAATAAACGGCTATGGATAGTTTTTATAATCCTTATCATATCTATCGCTTCATTTGCAATTTACAGTACCTTGCCAGGCCGAACTATTTCCCAGGATAGAATCAATTCACTAAATACTTCTCCTTCATCCGCCTCAAACCGATCCTCACCTATCGAAACACAACATATAATTGCAACACCCACTGAGCAGTTGTTAAACCTTAATGGCTCCATCACTATTTCGACTGGAAGAGACAATGTTTTTAATGTGGGCGATCCTATCCAGATTACAGGGAAAAATACGGTAAGTAAAAAAACATATCTATATGTTACAGGTAATTCTCTGCCTGAATCCAGATTAAACCTGCAAAACTTTTCCATTCTCGTTGATAGCAATCTACCAGATTCATTTATCCAAACAGATGTCGGACAGGACGGCACCTGGAATTACCTATGGAATACGAACAATGTTACGTTCATATCTGGTCAATATCTATTAAACGCAGTCCCTATGCCAGTTACAGCCAAAAAAGAAATCAGTAATACCCACGCTATATCGATGGTATTTCTTAAAGCTCCTGTGGTATACCGGACTCTTGATCCAAACAAAAGAAATGATGACAGTTCAGGCGGTTCTGATAGCGGTTCTGGCTCCTGAATTTAACCTTATTTCACAATTTCTGTCTCAATTAATGACTTATCTTTCCATGCAAAAGGATTTTCCGGCTGTAACACGAGGGAGCGATCAATACTATCACGTGCTTCCGTTAAACGACCTAATTTATAGAGTGCATCTGCTTTCAGTTGCCAGAGAATTGCATCCCTTTTATCAATTTCCAATGCTTTCTCAAAACAAAACAGAGCTTCGTCATATTGTCCAAGAGTGAAAAGACTTCTACCCTTGTATTGCCAGTTCAGTTTGTTTCCTGGGTTTAATAGAATTGCTCTGGAATAGGCGTCTATTGAGCCATTATAATCATTGAGCCTGTATTTATTATTTCCAAGAAATAAAAAAGCTTCTTCGTTATCAGGTGAAACATTGACAACTTTCTCAAACCAGGGCAGGGCAGGGTTGTATTGGCCACTTTTATACAAAGACATTGCATAATTCATCCAGTAAACAGGGTTATCCGGAGATAAATTAATTGCATACCTATAACTTAATATCGCATTTTCCATGTCACCTGAGTTCATCTTTGCATCAGCAAGACCTGCATATGCATCTATTAATGATGAATTAATTTTCAGGGCTTTTTCAAATGATTTTATTGCGTCCTTATATTGGCCAAGAGAATTCTCAACTTTTCCTATTGCAAACAGGTAACTGGCATTTGTGGGATTCAATGTAAGGGCTTTCTCATACGCCTTTAATGCTTTACTGTACTCTTTTAATCCGTAAAGTGACTCTCCCTCGTAGTAATATGCAGAGTCGTTTTTTAATTCTAAGTTTATTAATGATGTAAAACATCGGTTGGCACTAGAATAATCACCTATCTTTAAAAATTCAATTCCTGATTCAAACCAGAGATTATTTTCTATGTTTGAGTTCTCAGGTAATGCCATATATGACTGGTTTCCTTTACCATATACTGTGATTAGCTGTTTTGAGTATGCAGTATAACTACCCTCCTTATTACTCACAGTAAGCTTCACTCTATATGACCCGGGACGGGTATAATTATGAGAAGGTTTCATTTGATCAAGAGATGTACCATCACCAAATTCCCAAATCCAACTTTCAATATTGGCATTTGAAGTCCCTGAAAAGTAAACAGTCAGGGGTGCATCACCTCTTATAGGCCTGAACGAAAAACTCGCCTGTATTGGACTAACAGCACCGGCTATTATTGGAAAAAAAAGGATGAAGAGTAAAAAACAAAAAGAAACGCGTTTTTTATCCAGCCAATCCTTCTTCATGGTGCCTAAATTAATTTTATCCAGCTAACACTTTGATTTGCCGGGATGATTTGATTCGTCTTCATGGAGAAATAATTAATGTTCGAGTTACATTCACGGCAGGGGTTACATTTACCACTTTAACACTTTGTTTGACAGTTATTTTCGATGTTGTTTTTGTTGCTACTTTTTTTGTTGTATTAGGTATATTTGTTATAACCGGTATTGTAATTGTTATGTTGAACCTGATATCTGCAATTTCGCTTTTATTTGCTGACATAAACTGGGCAACAAGCATTATTCCCCAATACGGATTGTCTGCTGAACCTGAAGTCACTGAAACTTTGGGAGTATGAGTGACTCTTGTGGTTTTAGTAGGTGTAGCTGCATTAAGATTTTTCAAGATATGATGATCATTAAGTTGGGAACCAGAATCACTCAAAAATAATTGAGTAGAGACTCCAGATGGCACCCCGCCCTGTCTAAAACCAACCGGGTTGGCACTGCATACTATACAAACGACAACAGAACATATCACTAGCAATAATATCTTTTTTAAATACATGAAATCTCATCCCTCTTCAATTGAACATGAAAAGCCAGTTTCTGGTAACACTTCAATTAAAATAATTAATATATGAGATATCATGCATAACTATCTTTTATACATTGTGGTATAGTCAACCACAATTATACAAATAATATTATCTGAACAAAATATTCAGCTAATTCAAAAGATATTAAAAAGTTAAAATTATACAAATAAATATGAAGTTCCGGTTGAGATCAACTCCGATCAGACCCCCTTTTTCTCATGAACTTATTAAATGGATCTTCATAGTTTTATTCATAATAATTACGAGTATTATTGTCATTAGCTACCTGCAGACTTCTATCTTATTGAGTGAAGGAATAAATAACCAAAAACTTTCATCAGAATATAATCTGGTAGAATCTCTTCAACTGATGGACGCCGGACTAAAACTATATGATAGTTCACTAAATTCTGAACTTGGGGACGAATTTCCGTTATTTATGGATGCTTACAATAAAAGTAATGGTTCACCAGATAAGATTGATCTGGTGGCATTAAAAAAACAGATGAATGACAAAATAGACCTTTATATTATTAATTCTTCGGATGCAATTGAATTTGCTACATATACACCAGAATTAAATTTGGATTTCAGGAAAATTGCTCCTGAATTTGCATCTTATCTCGATAATATCAGAGGGACGCAGGGCTTCTTCCCAGATAGAATCTCCAGTGAGGTACTATCCGGAAACCTGAGAAAATTTGGATACATGCCTACCCCGGACCACAAATATATCCTTGAACTTGGGCTTATACCAGAAAAATTTATACCTGACAGAAGCAGGTTTGCAAAGAACAATTCAAAAATAATAGATGACATTAAGTTACTAAATCCATATATCCGTGATATCGAACTATTCAATATCTTTGGGAATAAAGTCGAAGGGCAAAGTCAGATGAATGTTTCTGATCCTTCTATTTCACAAAAAGTAATAACTTTTTCCCATGACAAAAAAATTACTGAAGAAATAAGCCCTGATGGTCAGAAACTATTCAAATATCTTTATATCGACTTAAGTGACGAGAAGGTTGGAAGCGATGCAAGTGAGGTAGCGGTTATCACTTATGATGTTGCAAAAATTAAGAAAATACAAAATGAACACTTTTTCCTCTATTTAATTATATGCATACTTGCAATATTATTCTCGGTCGGAATTGTTCTTTATGTCACAAAAAGAGTAGTAAAGCCGATTAATACAATTGTGAATGATATAACCCAGATCTCAAACGGAGACCTTGATCACTATATTTCACAGACAAATTCCTATGAATTTCACCAGTTAAGTAAAAGCATTAACAATATGGTCTCACATTTCAAGAAGAACATCGAAAAACTTGAAGAGCAAAAAGAGAAACTGAAGAAAAGCGAAGAGCAAATATTATCAATGAATATAGAACTTGAATCAAGGGTTAAAAAACGTACAGAAGAACTTGAAACTATGAACAGTGAACTTGAATCTTTTAGTTACTCAATATCGCATGATCTCAGAGCACCAATAAGGGTTATAGATGGATTTGCGAGGATAATTGAAGAAGACTACAAAGAGTGCCTTAAAGAAGACGGTCTTCATAGCCTTATGCGTATTTTTGAAAACGTAAAAAGAATGGAGATACTTATAGATAATATTCTTCAATTTTCAAGAATTGGCAGGTATGAACTAAAAAGAGAGACGGTCAACCTTAATCAGGTAGTTGAGGACAAAGTCGAACTTTTATCAAACCAGTACCCTGATATACGGTCTATTGTGACAATTGAGGAACTTCCGCCCTGTTATGGTGACCCGTTACTAATTGGCCAGGTTATCGAAAATCTGCTTTCAAATGCTTTGAAATTTTCAAATAAAGTAGAGAAACCTAAAGTAATTATTGGATCTACACAGAAAAACGGTTTACCTGTGTACTTTGTAAAAGATAATGGTGCTGGGTTTGATATGGCAAATGTTAAAAAACTTTTCCTTGTCTTTTCCAGGCTTCATAGTCAGGACGATTTCACTGGAACAGGCGTGGGTCTTGCAATTGTAAAACGAATTATTTCCCGTCATGGTGGATTGGTATGGGCAGAATCCGTTATTAATGAAGGGGCAACGTTCTTTTTTACAATTAAACATAGAGAAAAAAACAATTGACTGAAATAATTCATGATAGTCAAATAGAGAGAAAAACAATGCATTCTTTCCTCATTATTTGTTAAATATCGCACGAAAAAGGTTCAGCGATGGGTGAAGTAAGCTGTTATCTCACCTTTGTCAAATTTATCAATTTTTACAAATCCAACACGTTCGAACTGGACCTCTTTGCCTGTTTCATTTAACACTCCCTGCTCACAAAGACCTTTCACAACACCTTCAGGAGTAAGGAGGGTGCAGGGCACATTTTCTTCATATGGAAGCCACTGAATAATCGGTGCTTTTTTTGATCGTGCTTCTTCAAGGGAGTTCCCTGCATATTCTGCCGAGATGGTTCCATCTTCAATTTTTATCAGGATATTAAAAAGGTCTTTGAGCCGTAAATATTCAATTTTCCTGTTCAATTCTACTGATGGAATATAGACTGTATCGTGAAATGCAATATTCCTGCTTCCCTGTAACGGGTCCGAAGGTTGGAGGCTTGCTTTAGCTATTGTTGGCTTTGTACCTGATATTTTAACTGCAACAGGGTCAGGTACAAAAAAATAACGGTGGGATACCGGGTCGATAATCTCTTTATTCTTTGCAAAAAGATTTTCCCATGAAAATTGTATATCGGTCTCACCGATTCCAATCTCGAGAACTGCCCTTCTGACTGCAGCGGGAGTTATTCCTCTCCTGCCAAGGGCTCTTAAAGTTCCAAGCCTTATATCATCCCAGTCCGTATACCGCCCTTCATTAATTCCCTTCCTTATGTCAGACGTTGAGAGGACAACCCCCTCAATTCCCATTCGCCCATAATGACGGTAATAGGGGATTTGCCACCCAAAATAATCGAAAATAAATTTTTGCCTGCAGGTATTTGCAATATGGTCCTTTCCCCTGATTACATGTGTAACCCCTAGGTAATGATCATCAACTGAAACAGAGAAATTCATGAGTGGATAGAGATGTGCTTCTACCCTGGGATGCGAGGGTGAATTAAGAATCCGAAAGAGTGGGAAATCACGCATTGCCGGATCTGGATGGTCAATCTGAGTTCTTAAACGAAGAGATATCTCTCCCTCCTTAAAAAATCCCTCCTCCATTTTATCCCAGAGATCAAGCGTTTCTTTCTCACTCTGACTTCGACATGGACAGACTTCTTTTCGACCTTTCAGTAAGCGGAATTCCTCATTGTCGCATGTGCATGCATAAGCACCGCCAATCTCTATCAATTGTCTTGCATTTTCGTAGTAAAGGGACAGACGAGAGCTTTGATAGACTACATCAGTTATCTGGAGACCCAGCCAGTCAATATCTTCCAGTACTGTCCTGTATGCATCCGGGTCAACCCTTTTGGGATCAGTATCCTCAATTCTTAATATATACTTCCCACCATACTCCCTCACATATTCATCATTGAGGAGAGCAGCCCTTGCATGCCCAAGGTGAAGTGGACCGCTCGGGTTTGGCGCAAATCGCATTACTACCCCTTTTTCTGAAAATGGTAACTGAGGCAGTCTTCTTTCCTTTTCCTTAACGCTTTTGCTTATCCTGTTTTTGGAAAATTTATTATCCAGGTAACCCAGTTTTTCATTTTTCTCGGATTCATCCATTAATTCAACTGTTTTTAAGGAGAGAGAGACCAAAGACGATATTTCTTTTGCTTTCGGTTTCAGGTCCGGATGCATTGCCAAAACTGCACCCAGAACCGCTCCCTTGTTCGGAGGTCCCGAATGTTTTTTGGCATTTTCAAGAGCAATCCAGAGAACCTGCTCTGAAATTTCTTCATCTGTCACCCTTAATGCCCCCGGTTGATAAAGTAATTACCGATCCCGATAATCAGCCGCTTTTCCATTGAGTCAGGGAGAATATCAAGAAGTTTTATACCTTCATCAACAAGGTCCTGTGATACCGTTTTTACTTCCTCTAAAACATTGAGAGAATTTAATTTTTCAATAACAGAATCTATCTCGGATTCACTAAGATTACGTTTGTATTGTCTGAGATCAAATCCGGCTTTTAGCGCTTTAATCGCAATTATTGTCTTTTTTCCCTCCCTTATATCGGAGGCCCGGTCTTTACCACTAACTTCAGCCGGGATGACAAGGTCAATTAAATCATCCTGTATCTGGAAAGCCATTCCAATGTTGATTCCATAATTGTAAAGACTATCAGAATATTCTTTTTTTCCACCTGAAAGTATAGCTCCCATCCCTGCAGCGGCTGCGTATAGAACTCCGGTCTTTTTTCGAATCATTTCCAGGTACTCACTTTCGGTTACATCTGCCATTTTCTCAAATGACATATCAAGAAACTGGCCTTCACAAATTTCAACACATGTACGTGCAAGCATTGAGATTGCACGTACCTTCGATTCTTCAGAAGCTGTTGCGCAGCAAATAGATTCATACGCACGGGAATATAACACATCTCCGGCAAGAATTGCCGTTGACTCGTCCCACTTCGTATGAACTGTCGGGACACCACGCCTTGACGAATCTCCATCCATGATATCGTCATGAATAAGAGTGAAAGTATGAGTGAGATCAAGAGCCAGAGCTGCAGGGACAAGGGATTTCGAACTCCCTTTCACACAAGCGTCTGCGGAAAGAGAGAAAAGAGCAGGTCGAAGGTGTTTTCCTCCGGCAAGGAGAAGATGTGCGCTTGCTTTTCCAAGTTCACCAGATAAACATCCATAAGTGCTCTCAATTACCCTGTCAATCATTTCTGCATTTATTAGAAGGTATTCCTGCAATTCCATTGTGAAACCCTCTATTTTAAAATAATCCTGTGTCCGTTTGACATCATGTGGAGATCATTGTCAAAAGTGTACCCTAGTTCTTTTGCAAATCCCACATAGCCTGATGTAAGGTTCACATTCCCATGCGCCGGAATTATATGCTGTGGCTGAAGAATACCGATAAATTCATAATGATCTTCACGATATGCATGACCGCTCACATGCAGGTCTTCAAAGATCCTCGCACCAGACATCATCAACCGTTTCTCAAGAAGGTACCTGTTTCCTATATTGGTAGGGTTTGGAATGACTCTTGCACTAAACATTATTTTATCCCCCTTCTCAACTTTGAAAGGTGTGTCACATGCAGCTATCCGGGTCAGAATGGACCCTGGTTCCCCCTGATGACCAGTAACAATAGGGAGATATTTATCCTTTCCTCCTTTCATAAGACGTCTGAGGATCCGGTCAACCGTTCTACGGTTACCAAACATGCTTGTAGTATCAGGAAAACTAACAAGTTTCATCTGTTCGGCGGCTGATGCATATCGTTCCATTGACCTTCCAAGTAAAATTGGTTTTCTTCCTATTTCGTGAGCACATTCTGCTATTGTCTTGATTCTTGCAATGTGAGAAGAAAAAGAACTGACAACTATAGAATTTTTATCATCCTCATATGAAGTGATAGTATCACGTACAAGACTTCGTGCTATTCTTTCACTTGGACAACGACCCATCAGATGAATATTAGTACTTTCAACAATTACCCCGAGAACTCCCTCCTTTCCAATCTGACGGAGGCGGGAAAAGTCCGGGGGGTCACCGATTACAGGTGTACGGTCAAGTTTAAAGTCGCAGGCATAGATAATTGCCCCTCTTGGCGTATGAAGTGCGACCATCGCCGTATCAATTATGCTATGCTGCATCCGGATGAATTCAATTGTCAGGTATTGGGAAAGAGTATATTTTTGACCTGGCTTTAATGCAAATAATTTGTTGTTTACACCAAACTTCTGCTCAGAAGCTATTTGCTGCCTTATTAATTCAGTAGTGTAGGGAGTACTGATGATGGGAGCATTGTACCTGTGTGCAAGTTTTGGGACTGCACCGATATGATCAAGATGTCCATGAGAGCATACTATTGCTTTAACCGTTCCTTCAAGAGTATTCATACTCGTATCATCCGGTATAGCCGCTATCTGGATAAGATCAAGCGAATGCATGTTCTCGACCTCTACATCCTCATTCATCATTATCTGATCGAGACGCAGGCCCATATCGAATATTACTATCTCTTTTCCACAGCGGACTGCAGTCATATTCCGACCCACTTCGTCGTAACCGCCCACCGCAAATACTTCAATATCCATTGTTATTCCTCCTTTTTTCTTTTGGTCAGTTCAAGGGTCTTACCCGTGAGAATTGTTCGGGCGCTCTTCAGTTTATTGATGGATTCAGACCCGGTCAGGAACATTGCGACCTTTAATTCTTTATTTATTTGTAAGATTTTATCTTCAAGAGCTGATTCGCTCTTTACGGCGCTTCGCAGCAATGGAAGTGCCATACCACATAGTGAGGCACCCATAGCGACGGATTTTGCAATGTCAAGACCACTACGTAGTCCACCGGTTGAAATCAGTGGACAATTTAATGGAGCAATTTCGAGAAGACTCATTACAGTTGGAATTCCCCAATCTGAGAAAGTTTCACCAAGGAGTATCCGTACATCGTCTCCTAAACTTTTTCGCTCCTTTGCCCGTTCGCGTTCTATCACAGCCCAGGATGTTCCACCAAATCCACCAGTCTCTATTGCTGAAACTCCGGCCCCAAGACCTCGTTTTGCAGTCTCATATGAGATACCAGAACCGGTTTCCTTCATGATTACTGGTAAATCAATTGACGAAGTCAGATCTGTCAGAGCATCAACTAAACCGGACCCATCATGGTCCCCTTCAGGTTGCACTGCCTCCTGGAGAAAGTTCAGGTGAATTGCTATTGCATCAGCATCTATCATCTCTATTGCACGCTCAGCCCACTTCAGACCATGGTCTCGCAACTGGACTATTCCAATATTTGCGACCACAAATGCATCCGGGGCCTCATCACGGACAACAGAAAATGTGTTTTCAAGAGAGGGATCTTCCAGAGCGGCTCTCTGTGAACCAACGCCAATTCCAAGCCCGAATTTTTCGGCAGCCCGTGCAAGCCTCCTATTTACTTCAATTGTCCCGGGGTGTCCACCAGTCATTGCTGCTATGAAAAGAGGGCTCTCAATTTTATGACCCAGAAACCTTGTTGAAAGTTTTATATTATCCATGTTACATTCGGGCAATGCATTATGGACAAGGAAGACGTCAGAAAATCCAGCTCCATCAGTCTCAACATTTTGGTTCATGCATATTCGTATATGATCAAGCTTTCGTGACGAAGTGAGGTTCTCCGGTTTATCCATTTTTTAACTCACTCCTAATAATAGTCCCACCATGAGGGAGCCCGAAAAGGAAGTCACTAATGCGTGAAATATGGAAAATGTTGGAAGTCACACCTGAATCAGCTAATTTTAGAAGTTCATTCACTTTACCCTGCATACCACCGGTTACATCTGTATTAACTGAACCTTTTATACTGATCTGTGTTAAGTTTGCTCGAGAGATAATTGGGACAACAACTCCTTCTGACAGAACACCTTCAACATCAGTTGCAAGACCTACTCTAAAAGCGCCTATTCTGGGTGCAATGAAACTAATTAACTGATCACCTGATATTACAGTTGCTCCCAATTTTCTATCCATTACAACATCCCCGTGAATTACTGGAGTTATACCTATTTCAATAAGTTTTTGAATTGCAGAAGGATCGCAGGATATAAGTTCCCTGTCCTCTGATATACAGAAAGTTAGCGGGGCAATTCCAAGTGCAGGCACCCCCGCTACTTGTAAAGCATTTACTACTTCTGAATTAAGTTTACTTACAGCTTCATGTGTAGTGAGAATACCTTTAAAATTCTCTCTTGTGACACCTTCCATTATCCTGTATTCCATTGCTTCCGGATGGCCACATGAACCTGCACCATGGATAAGAAGAAGAGTAATACGAGCTTTTGCAATTATAGCGGCTATAGACGAAATTACTGAATTTCTTATGGCTCCAGGTTTACTTTTATCAGTGAGAACACTTCCACCTAATTTCAAGAGTATAATATCAGACATCTTTCTCTTTTCTGACTCCCTGTGTGTCGAGGGTAGTGCTCATAGCCCTCCCTTCACACGATTCAATTGCACCTTCAACATGACCTTTCAAGGTTTTTGCACAGAGTGCTATCATACAGCCTCCTCCTCCGGCTCCTGTAATTTT
Organism: uncultured Methanomicrobiales archaeon; assembly: GCA_903926075.1. Classification (GTDB taxonomy): domain Archaea; phylum Halobacteriota; class Methanomicrobia; order Methanomicrobiales; family Methanospirillaceae; genus CAIYHQ01. Next base: position 31,320 of record CAIYHQ010000107.1, on the reverse strand, counting down.
TGCTCCAAATGCTCCTGCTGCCCGTGATGCAAGGACCATCCGGGTTATTGCCGGGTGGCCGACACCCAGGGACTCCAATAGTGAATGATTAACATTCATTAATCTCCCGAGTTTGGGAAGGTCACCCATTTGATGTAGTGCACAGATGGTAAGAGCACCAATTGAATCCATCAGGGGTTCGCAAATTGTCGGATATCGCTTTTTAAAATCAGCCACAGATTCAACCATTTTTGCTGTGTTGTGGGGGATAAGAGAATTACCGACAACAATGTTAAATTGTTCAGGTGGAAGACGTCTCCGTGATCCGTCCGTAATAAAAACAATACCCCCAAATGTGACAACCGAAGTGTCAGTAGGGCTTGCTTTCCCTTTTTGCACTTTTTTCTCTATACCAAATGCCATATCGGCTATTTTCTCTACAGAATATCCTAAGTCAAATTCATCGTTAATTGCAGACAATGTTGCAACTGTGACTGCTGCAGACGACCCAAGGCCGGATGAACTTGGAAGTTGAGAATGAATATAGACACTTCCTTTAACACCCGTCTCCTCAAAACAACTGTCAATGTATGGCGAACGGGAAGAATGCGGATTTTTACTCCTCCTGACTGTGACAAAAACACGGGGTTTTATTGCCATCGCTATTGCCGGCTTCCCATAAACAACTGCATGCTCACCAAAGAGAAATACCTTTCCTGGTGCACTCCAAGTTGCCAACTAGACCACCGCTATAGCTGCATATCCTACAACTTCTGAAAATTCATTTGTGACTTCGCCACTTGTTGCATATTGGAGAAGTTTTCCCTCTGTTGCACCGAGTTCCTTTGCAACATGCACCATAGTCGAAATGGGCCCATAACCACAAACTGAAAGATTCTTTTCGCGGATTCTATGATAAAAAAGAGGAACGTTTAGTGATTGCAGTGCCATAATAGCATAGCCATCATCCCGCACTGCCTTTTCTTTGGGCACATAATGTGAAAAATCACTCGAAGCTATAATTTTTACATTACGCTCAGTATCTTTTACTGCAGAAAGAATTTTTCCTGAAAGTGATAATGAACTCCTCTCATTCTGATTCCCCATCATAATTGGAGCTATTCGTGCATTGGGATAACGATATTGAATAAATGGCATCTGTACTTCCAGAGAGTGCTCATTCCTGTGTGAGAAAGAATCGGATGGAATCTTTAGTGCATCCAAAAAGTCCTGATCAGGTATCAGTGTTCCTATCGGAGTCTCCCAGTTATCAACCGATATGCATGTTTCGGATCCCCTGTGACTTGGACCTATAACAACAAAAGTTCCATCAAAGTCTTCAGGAATTGCATTAAAAGCACAGGCTGCAGTAACTCCAGAGTAAATATACCCTGCATGGGGTGATACAATGCCAAAGGCAGAAATATTATGGCTTCTCTCTTTCTGGAAAAAGAGGTCTAGTACTTGCAGAAGCTGAGAAGCCTCTGCAGGATAAAATGCTCCTGCAACTGCACAACGGCGGATGCCCATCGCAAAGTGTCCGTTTATATATTAAATATCAGTCTCGTAATCTTCAGGTGTAAGTGAAGTTGTTATCCCGCGAAGTCGAAGCATCTCTTTTGTGAGAAGATAATAGACCATTGAAAGAGCCTTGCGACCTTTATTATTTGTTGGAATGACTAGGTCGACATAACTTGTCATATTATTTGTATCACAAAGTGCAACTACTGGAATTCCGCTCTGAACGGCTTCACGAATTACCTGTGCATCTCCGATTGGGTCGGTCAGAAGGACAACTTCTGGTTCAATATAACCGTTAAGGTTCTGATTCGTCAGAAGGCCTGGAATAAATCGTCCAATCATTGACATTGCCCCAATCATCTCTGAATATTTCTTTGCAGGATACTGACCGTACTGACGTGATGTCACTACAAGAATATTTGCAGGATTATATTGGTTGAGAAACTTTGCTGCTGTCTTAATCCTTTCATCAGTGCGACGGATATCAAGGATATACAGTCCATCATTACGGACCCTGTAAATGAAGTCCTTCATATCTTTGCTTTTCTGTTGTGTGCCAATATGCACTCCGGCTGCAAGGTAATCTTCTACCGGTACAAGTGGCTCTTTTAATTCAATCTGCATCTCATTTTCTTGTATCATTTGATCTCCTCTTTGTTTAAGTCAGTTAATTCAATTATTCGTTCAATACCCCTTCTTTAATATTATCGTCTCTTAACGGTAATGGGTATCACGCCCTTATCATACTCTTCGATAGCGATGTCGAGGGGATCGATCCGTGTCGTCACAATGAGAACCGGAGCTCCCATCGAGATCTGAAGCGCACGGGCTCCAATGATCCTCGCTCTCTCATATCGACTATATTTTTGCATCGTATGCCCCGAATTTTAGTAAAATGAATGGGGTCGCTGAGATTCGAACTCAGGTCACAGCGTCCCGAACGCCATAGGATAGTCCAGGCTACCCCACGACCCCTCACTGATAAGGAGTTAATTCGTCAATGATCTCTTTGTGGGTAAGGAGCATACGCCTGCAGCAATAGCGTTCTAATCCTAGGTCATCGAGGACCGCTTTAAGGTCCTCTCCCTCATCCCGACGGGCTTTATACTCCTCATACTTAGTTGAAACAACTTTACCACAGGTGAAACACCGGACTGGAATCATTCCTTCTCCTTAATTTAACGATATGATTTCTGGAATTTCTTTCTCGCACCACGACCATGAGGTTTTTTTGCCTCTTTCTGCCTTGAATCATTCACGAGCAGTGTGCGGTCATAAGTGAGATAGAGGTCTTTTATACCAGGATCATTATGCCATTGAAGGATTGCCCGTGAAAGTGCAGTCCTCACTGCTTCGGCCTGGCCCATACTTCCCCCACCACGTACATCAATGGAGACATCAATACCTTCAATCCCTGCAGGGTACAGGACAATAGGCTCAGAGACTTTCATCCGCATAATTTCTGTGCCATATATATCAAGTGGCACAGAATTAACGCGTACCATCCCATTTCCGCTCTTTACTTTTGCCCTTGCGATAGCAGTCTTTCTTTTTCCACTCGTATTTAAGGTCTTTGTCATACTTCACACTTCTCCCTAAAATTTTGCCCCAAGGAATGTGCTCACAGCTGCAAGTGTGATAAACTGAGGATTGTTGAGCCTGTTGATATGTGCTTCATCTATCGTAATAAATTCCTTGCCAACAAGTTCATTCGGGATTCCGACATAAATTTTTATAGATTTCAACGCGGCAATACCACGCTCCCTCTTATAAGGAAGCATTCCACGAATGGTACGCTTAGCAATATGATCAGGGCGCCGTGGGAAGAAGGGTCCTCCTTCACGGGAACCACGACTCCTTTTTATTCCATAGTTTGATAAAACCCTTGCGCGGCTTCCTGATATAACAATCTTCTCTGCATTCACTATGAGAAACTTCTCTCCATGTAACGCACGGCTTGCAACGATACTTGCCATACGTCCCAGAAGCAGACCATCTGCATTGACTAGTGTTACCATTTCTATCACCTGAGAATCCTTATATGGCTCCCTTTCGGATTTTTCAATACAAGGTCTTTAATGGTCATGCATTCTCCATTTGCACTGAGTATCTTGTCATTTGCTGATGAACTAAAATCCAGTGCCGCAACATATACCGCATTCTCAATAATACCGGTCCCAAGTACTTTTCCAGGGACAATTATTGTCTCTCCTGCTGCTGCATAACGATTGATCTTGCTGATATTCACTTCTGCATAGTTTTTCCGGGGCCTCTCAAGGTTATATGCGATATCCTGCCAGAGGTTCACCCCGTTTTCCCTTGATGCCTTCTTCAGGAAGGAAATAAGGTCATTAATTTGAGGATTTGTTTTTTCACGCGTCTTCATAGTTTTCCCCTCACAATAGTGCCCTGATTTCATTAGAAAGGCTGTCTGCCTCTCTTTTTAGAAACATCAGACCTTGTTTCATAATCTCTTCAGTGCTGACAGAACCACAGCCTTCGACATTGAAGATAAACCGGTCTTCTTCAGTACTAATATGAATTGCCGGCATGTCACCGATACCTGAATTCATACAGATTTTTTCGCATAGTCTGCAAAGTGCACATTTATCGAGTTTGTCTTCAATCACACGGACCTTACGTTTAGATATTTCAAGGATACCGCAGGGGCATTCCTCTACACACTGCCCACATCCGTCACACCTTGCATCTATTGAAATTGAAGGATAATTTTTATAGCCGCAAACCGTTGTGGGTTGCCATTTTGTGTGCCTTTTCCCATAGTCCAGAATAGCCCGTGCTTCAACAACAACTTTCTGATCACTTGCAAGTTTTATAATAGGTATATCAGGATCTGCAGGTTGTACATCCGGATCATGCGAGATCAAATTTTTCGAACAGGCAAGCAATGGACCTTCAACACTCATTGTCAAAGTTACGGTGCATTTTTCACACCCCTCATTATTGCAGGAACATTCAGCTCGTGAGAGATAGTTATTGTCCCCTCCGGTTGTGAGCGGGATGAGTCCAAGCCTGTGTGCCAGAATTTCATCAAAGAGGGGACTCGTATTGTCATACACTCTGACGTCCTCAATAGCAAAGCTAGGTACTTCACTAATCATTGCCCTTCTCCAGGCATTCGCAAATGCAGACCGTGAATTGCTCAGTATAAAGCGGACAGAATTTTTATCAATTGGTTCTTTTTCGAATTGAAGAGACGGGATTTTTTCCATCAGACTCTCCTTCCCCTCCGTCCGCCCTTAATTCTTATTGAATCATGAGGGACCGGAGTTACATCCTCTATTCGACCAATCCTGATTCCTGCACGTGCAAGGGACCTTATCGCCGCCTGGGCTCCAGGACCTGGGCTTCTCTGTTTCCCACGACCAAGTGCCCTTACTTTCACATGAAGTCCTACGAAGCCTTTTTCCTGTGCAGCTTGAGCGACATTAGCAGCCATTTGCATTGCAGCATATGGAGAACTTTCATTTCGGTCCTGTTTTACAACCATGCCTCCACTACTTTTTGCAACGGTTTCTGCACCCGATAAATCAGTTACAGTAATTATTGTATTGTTAAATGAAGCGAATATATGTGCAATTCCCCACTTTTCTTTATCTGATGCCATCTTCAGCGCCCTCCACGGGTGATTCGTGTCCTTTCAGCATGAGCTGCTTCAATAAATGGAGATTTCCCATAATATTCTATTGATTCTTCTTCGCTGCGTTTGACAAAATAGCCCGGAATTGTGATCCGCCGTCCACTTATTGCAACATGACCATGTGTTATAAGCTGTCGTGCCTGTTTGGGAGAACGGGCAAGTCCCTTCCTGTAAACGAGAGTCTGAAGTCGGCGTTCAAGGGGCTGCTGAATTTTAAGTGATAAAACATCATCTATTCCTGCATCTGCACCGAGAAGAGAGTATCGCTGCATATGGTCAATGAGTTCACTCTTTTTCGCTTCAAAGCGTGCAGGATCTGTTCCAGTAGAGAGAATTGCCAGGAGGTCACGCGCGGCCCTTCTGTACTTTCTCGTATAATTTCTGGCCTTCCAGACTTCACGCTTATTTCTGAGACCATATTCAATGACAAGCTTGGTCTCTTCTTCAATTCTCGCCTTTTCAAACGGGCGTTTTGGTGCCTGGTATGATTTATGATTCTTTCCCGGATATCCCATATTCACTCACCTTATTGTGTAGTCTTTCTCCTGACACCTACAGTAAGACCTGTTCTGCCAGTTGACTTCGTTCTTTGACCCCGCACTTTCTGACCAGTCTCATGACGAATGCCTCTGTAACATCGGATTTTTTTAAGAATGTTTATATCATCATCACGGGTCAGCATGATGTCGTTTGCAAATATATGCCGTTTTTCACCAGTATACACATCTTTAGGACGGTTTGTCATCCAGATCGGGACACGGTTCGTGTAATCTGCCACAATCTCACGGATTTTATCGACATCTGCCTCACCAAGTTTTCCCATGAGCGCGTGTTTGTCAACACCAGCTAGTGACGCAATAGTTGCAGCAGTATGACGACCAACGCCCTTAATTCCAGTCAGTGAAACGATAACTGACTTTGTACCTACCAGGTCCGTATTGCTGACACGGACAAAATACTTGATATCTTCTTCTTCTGCCATTAGAATCCCCTATTTTATTCGCGAAGCGTTGAGGGAGGGATTTGAACCCTCGAGTCCCAGGGGGACACAGGTTTAGCAAACCTGCGCCATACCAAGCTTGGCTACCTCAACAACTAATTTCGCGTCTTAACCGACACTCGCAACACATCCGTGTTGCTCCATAAATGGTTCCTAATATATTGCCGATTGCAGGTTATAACCATTGTGGTGACGGGTGAGTCTATAAAAGTCGATTTCATTTCAATCAGAAATTTATACAATTATGCCTTTTTTTCCTTTTTACACCCGCACTTAAGAGACCTGACACAACAAACGGAAGCGCTATTGTAGCATCACAGAAACATTGAACCTTTTTACATTCGATGTGTTCCTTCCCCCAGCTTATAGCCTCTTCAAAAGTGCAACCTGAAAGACCCCCCCAGTGTGGTGCATCAGTGGTAAACTGGATAGCATAGTTATGACCTTCATTTCCTTTTCCATGGATTGAAGATATTACCTGAGTCTGTTGGATAAAATTCTTCGGAACTCCCCCTCCAATATATACGACCCCGGTCTTTTGAGAATTTTCAACATATTTCACAATTTCATCTATGTCAAGTATCTGATCAATAATAACATCAGAACCTTTTTTTCTCGCTATCAATAACCCAATTCCAATTGAAGAGTCGCAAAGGGCAGGGATGAATACAGGTATCCCCTCATCAATACATGAACCTAGCAGAGAATGATTATGACCAGATAAATCAATCATCCATTCGCCAAATTTTTTTATATATTCTCGGGAAGAACCTTTAAATGGAGAATTTTCTATTGAAAACTCTGCTATTTTCAGATCTATATCGCGAAATTCTTTTTCATATGCGAATACGTCGTATATGCGGTCAATGCCCTGGGAGAAAAGCTCGTTGTCATCCACCTCGTGATGACCCAGATAATGTCTGACCTCGAGATGTTCACATATATCATGAAAAATATTAGCCCCGGTGGAGACGATAACATCAACATAATGATTTTTTACAAGAGATACAAGAATTTCCTGCATTCCGGCCGGTATCATTGCACCTGACAACCCAAGAAATATTGTACAGTCTGGATCCTCGATCATCGACTGCCAGACCTGGAAACTTTCACCTATTCTTCGGCCCTGAAAACCGGTGAGAGCCATATTACATAGGAGTGTCTCAATCCGTTCTGAAGGTGAAACCGGAATTCTGGGTTCCATATAGATATATTGGCCGGATTCGATATCAATTGATTGACAAGGAAGTTGAATTATGAACCAGACGTAAATTATAAGTCATATAAAATTTTCCGTTATCAAAATTCATTGCTTTGTTTTCATTGGTATAACAATAATCGCTAGGGAATGAAAATTTCCAATCTGGATTAATTGGTATCGTACATAGATACTGACCATTTGGCGTATAACCAGAGGTTAATTCAGAAAAATAATAATCATGAAATGATGGAATTGAATAACAATAAATTAAATTCAGCGAAATCAAAAGTATTGCTATTAACAGGAAAATTTTGTAAGACCCTGTTTTAAATGTTTCGATGTGCCTGAAAATCAGAATGAGAATAATGCACATAGGAAAAAATGAATAACGAAATCCGCCAGAGTTAGAATTCGTTGCGAATTGAAGCAGGTATTCATTTCTGGTAAAGATAATAATAATAAAGTAAGTGACTATCAGGTAAATTAACATAAAATCTATTCGGAACTCTTTCCTTTTCAAAATTGCAATGAATAAAAGATCAAAGATTTTTTTAACAATTCCTCTGTGTTGAAAAAAAATTCTAATGACCACAAGGTAACAAAAATCAATAGAAACCATTGAACCCCTGTAATATTCATATAGATTTCAGGTATTGGAAGACAGATGAAAAAAAAGGGATAATGAAACGCATTCCGTCATTTTTAATAAGAAATCTGAATTGTTTTCCGAAGATATATGCGCAACATCCACAATTGATGAATATTGAACACAGATTTAAAAACAAGGGAGCTCTTGATAACCAAATATTAATGAAATCATTGCTAGCAACCTGGGAAAAGTATGAAGATATCCTGCGTATGGAATTAACAGGGAACCCCATGAATTCGATATTGCCTGAGTAAGAAAAACCCCCCCATCTTCTGCCCATGGCTGAGCTGAAAAAAGGGCATCAGGGCGTCTAGCCACTAATATCAAAAAAATAAAATAAAAAGAGAAGGATAGGTATACGGTTTGTCAGAAATACACTCAATTCGTTTAAAAAAATTGGGAATGATATCCATTAATGGGTCACCATTCAGGGGTCACATATGAGCAACAAGAGATGCCCAGGAAATGATACCTAAAAGTGCTCCATTTTCAGTTACAGGTAATGCACTAAGATTTTTCTCTTTCATAATTGTGATTGCAACCTTAAGTTCAGATTTAACATCAACGGATATTACCGGACTTGTCATTATATCCCGGACTATCAAGTTTCTTATGCGATGATCCTGGTGCTTATCTTCAACGTCCTTCCTGAAATTACGCATAGCAGTCGCAATATCAGTCTCAGTTATTATCCCTACCATTTTACCTTCTTGGGCAACTACAAATCTGTGAATTTTCTCGTCAAGTATCCGCCTTCTTGCATGAATTACACGCTCTTCCGGGTCAATTGTAAGAACTCTCTCGATATAGTCAGCAATATTCCCTTCGGGTTCAATACCTAAGACCAGGTCTTTGGATGTAACCTGACCAATAAGGTTATGCTCCTTGTCATAAACTACGACTAATTTATATCTCTGAAGGAGAGGGACAAGAATATCCATATCCTCATCAGGATAAACGGTTGTAAAATCTTCCTCTACACAGTTTGCAACGTGAATATTTGTGGGTGCTATCTGTGAATTCCTTTTACTCCCAAGCAAAATTGCTATGCTCTCACGTGAGATAGTTCCAATTACTCCATTATTATGGACGACGATTAACGGGTCCACGCCCTCATCAAGCATCTTGTCAAGGGCCTCTGTTACAGGTGCAGACTTTGCTATTGAAAATGGTCTGGACATAATTTCATTTATACAGCGCGAATTGCTCATATTGATACTTCCCTTATAATGTCATTCCTCTTTTATTATTCATTTGATCTGAAATTCTCATGAAACTCAGATTCCTTAAAGAAAACAAGATCACGAATGTTGCTAACTCATCTTCTCGCGCACAAATATTTTATGCGTTTATACATAATCACACTCTCATTAATGCTTTCAGAAGATCATATTCAGTCAGCAGACCAATCAGGCGTGAATCAGAAATAACAGGCATTGCTCCAACATTTTTTGATAACATCATACAGGCAACCTCGTTAATATTTTTTTCAGGAGTTGTAGTATAAAGGTCTCCGGAAATAAGCTCTCTTACAGATACATCCATGACTTCTTTAGCATCACCGGTAATAAGTTCACGAAAAACCTTTCCACTCCCCAGATAACGGACGATATCTGTTGTCGTAATTATCCCGTATAGAACATCATCACTAACTACTGGTAGCCTCCTAAAGCGATAATTGCTCATTGAACGTGTTACATTCCCAATTGTACACTCTGGATGGGTAGCACGAAGATTTTTACTCATAATATCCTCTACCAAGAGAGTGCTTTTCTGGTTTCGAAGCACTTTGAGAACATCCCTCTCTGTAAGGATACCACGGAGAACGCCTTCGTTATCGACTACAGGAAGTCCGCCTATCTTTTTTGTGACAATAGTTGAGACAGCTAGAGCAAGGGATGAACTGATCGCCAGGGTTTCAACTTTCCCTGTCATTATCTCCCTGACACTTTCATTAACTGCAGCAATGAAATTGCCATTATGTTTCACTGTAACAAGTCTGAATTTTTCGCCACCTCCCATGAAATTTATAACATCACCAGAGGCGATGATCCCTTTTATCCTGCGGGTTCCTGCATCTACAACCGGGAGTCTTCTCACCCCCCATTCGGTCATGGTCTCAACCGCAGCCTGAATGCTCATTGTCTGGGGGACTGAAATCACATCATGACTTGCAATCGCCATAACCTCCCCCTCGTTCTCTACAATATGAGATTTAAAATCAACCGGACCTCGATCCATCTTTCCCGGCATTTTTAAAAGTTTATCTGCCTGCTTTATAGATCGATCATTATTATGCATCAATAAATCACCGTTCTGCACATTTTCTTTTTTTAATTGTTTACTTCAATGAAGTGCGAGACTCTTCAATATATCGTGTCGGTCAATAATACCCACAATTTTTCCGGATTCGACAACCGGAACCTGACAGAGGTCATGTTGCACAAGGAGGTCGACTGCATGAAGAAGAGGTGCTTCTGGACTTATGGTTATAACCTGCTTTGTCATAACTTCCTCAACAGTTAACAGGTTTTTACGCTCGATTGCTCCTCTTAACCGTCCCTGTTTCAAAAGGTCTCTCAGGGATATAATGCCTACAACTTCACCTTTCCTGGTTATAGGGAATGCGGTATATCCGCTTTCTGTTATGAGTGTGTACATCTTCGAAACCGGATCTTCAGGCGACGCAGAGGTTACCTGTTTTGTCATGCAACGCGAAACCGGATTCTTTGGTGAATGAGCTGCGACAAGAGGTGCGAAAATGTCAGAAAGGAGGACTCCACCCAGAAATTTACAATTGTTGTCAGTGATAGCAGCGCTATATGTTCTTGAGAGGATCATGCGCTTTGCAGCTTCTTCAATTGGAGCACTGGGAGAAATAAATGCAGCATCTTTGATAAATCCTCCAACTGTAACATTTGATTTGGTCGAAACTACCTTGATTACATCGCTTATGTCAATATATCCGATAATTTTCTTATTATGATCGACAACATAAATCTCACGATAAATGTCATCCCTTAAAAGCTGACGGGCCTTGGTTACAGTATCATCTATGACGAGGTGAGGTACCTCAACCATGAATTCATGGACACTTTTCATCAAAGACGATCCTCATCACGGCAGGATGCACAGATAAAGACATTATCGACCTTTTCAAGGTCATCTGACATTTGACCGCATCTGTCACAGACACTCATCTCCATCGAATAATCACGGTTTACTTCAACGAGTTCCTGCATAACATCATTAATTTCAGTAGAGGTTGCGAGGAGATCCCGTACAGTGATTATACCGATGACGCAGTTCTTATCATCAACAACAGGGAGACGACGCACACTCTTCTTCACCATCATATGTGCGGCGTCCTCAACGGTTTCTGCTGAATTAATGGTGATAAGTGGCTGGGTCATAACCTCATGAACCTTCACTACACCTGGTTTTAGATCTTTTGCAACAACTTTGCAGTTTATGTCCTGTTCTGTGATTATTCCTATGGGAATCGTACCTTTAAGTACAATACAACTACCGACTTCATCGCGGCACATTGCTGCTGCTGCTTCTGCTACCGTTGCATTGATTCCAATGACGGTAGGATTTGTCCTCATTATCTCCGTAATCGGTATTTGGATGTCGAGACGCATTGAATCGGGATATTGTTTCATTTCTTCACCTCCACTTGCGGGTTTGATAATCACTTTGGGCTCGAGACTATAAAATATTTGATCATAACCCAGAATCATTCAGGTATTCGAATGAATTTAAATTGAATATTAAATCATTACATAGATATCTTATCATCCTGTGTCAATATCGTAAGTATTGAAGGTGGAGAGGTACAGAACAGGATGGACATTCTAACGCAGACAAAAACCGGTTTCACATCAATTATTAAGTCTTTTTTTCGGAAAAAACGCTATAGAATTGGAATTTACGGCCCTCCCAATGCAGGGAAGACAACTCTTGCAAATAGGATAACGCTTGATTGGACTGGTGAAAATATAGGCGCGGTCAGCGAGATTCCCCACGAGACACGGAGAGCACACCGCCAAAGTGACATTTGCATCACGGATTCACGAGGACATACCGTAATAATTGATATTGTTGATACCCCCGGTGTAACAACAAAGATTGATTATAAAGAATTCCTTGAGTATGGTATTACAAAAGATGAAGCGATTTTAAGGGCACGCGAGGCAACCGAAGGAGTAGCTGAGGCAATGCACTGGCTCCGTGAAGATATAGACGGAGTGATTTACATGATGGACAGCACACAGGACCCGTTCATGCAGGTCAATATCATGATGATTGGAATCATTGAATCAAGAAAACTTCCTGTGGTAATCGTTGCAAATAAAATTGACCTCCCTGATGCAGTACCTCAACGTATAAGGGGAGCATTTCCTCAACACCCTGTTATTCCGGTCTCGTCTATCGAAGGAAAAAATGTAGAAGACCTCTATGATAATATGGTCCGGACGTTCAGGTGACAAAAATGATTGAAGGGATCCAGATCGATCTGATTTCCGAAGAACGTCTCGCACTCCTTACCTCAATTGAAAAGGTACATCTTATTCTTGATCAGGTGAGAAAAGGCACAATTGTAATTCTGGAAAGAGGGCTCTCCCCAGAGGAACAGAGTACATTAATCGAAATGGCAATGTTAGAAATCCTGCCGGATGGATTTAATGGCCTTGAAATTGAGAGTTATCCATCAAAAGACGAGGGAACGGGTATATTTTCAAAACTTGTAGGGAAAGGTGCCAATAAACCCAGGATGACGGTTATTGGTCCGGCAAATCAACTGAAAATGATAAAGAAAGAACGTGACCTGATCAGTGCATGGGTTTCCTCACGGTGAATTATGCCGCACAAATGTTTAAAGTGTGGAAAAGAATACGATGAAAAAAGCCCAGAACTCTTTTCGGGCTGCAGGGAATGCGGGAGCAGGAAATTTTATTTTATTGGTGAACTTTCCAGAACCGAAAAAAAAGTCAGCGACGACATAAGAAGGCCAGTTCTGAAAAAAAGGGGAAACTACGAATATGACAATAGAAATCCTGTGAATGAAAGAGCTGAAATCATTAAAGACAGAACTCATTCACCTATCGAGAGTATTAGAATAATTGAACCCGGCTCCTACGAACTTAATATTCATAAACTTGTTGAAAGTGATGACAGGGTAGTGCGTCTTAACGATGAGGGCAGCTACATGCTGGACCTTATCTCAATGGTTCATCCAAAAAAGCGAAAAAAATGGTTTTAATCAATTAACTAATATTTTCCACAGAATATCCTTTATTAGAAAGTAAATTTATCACCCGATCACGGTGATTACCCTGCAACTCGATTGAAGTCCCTTTTACAGTGCCACCACACGCAAGTTTCCCTTTCATATATTTTGAAAGATCTTCGAGGTCAATGTCATTAGGATCAAGTCCTTCAATAACTGTAACTTCTTTACCATATCTGCGCTTGTTGACTTTTACGCTTATCCTTTGCTGTTCTTTTGCAACTTCTTCACAGATACAGAGTTCTTTCGGCAGTCCACATTTAGGACATATACCACCAATCATTTCTTATTATACTTTCAGGTGTTTTTATTTAATTTTTGGCCTCGTAAAACAGGGAAATCGAAGACATTTCTCAATGGTAATTACAACTATACTAAACAGGAGAATAAAAGATAAAAATCTTGCAATATTCAGAAGTCCAGGAGATATTGGAAAGAAGAGAGAAACAAACGAAATCAGGTAATCACTAAAAAAAAACGCTATAAATCCTCCTGCAATCAGAGGAAAAAATTGTTGCAGTGGTAATAAAACCATAGATTTTACCGGTTGAATATTGAGAGGTACACTAATATGTCACTTTTTGTCCTTGGCACAGCTTCGCATGTCGGGAAGAGTACAATAGTCGCTGCTATATTGAGATCGATTGTCAGCAGGGGCATACCCGGGGCTCCGTTTAAATCCCAGAATATGAGCCTTAATTCATTCGTTACAATGAACGGAAAGGAAATAGCAATGGCTCAGGCAGTTCAGGCAGCCGCTGCATTGCTCCCCCCACATGAAGATATGAATCCTGTTCTCCTTAAACCAAAAGGAGAGAAAATTTCGCAGGTTATTCTTTTTGGAGAACCGTATAAAGATCTCAATATTTGTGATTACTATAAAGAAACTGACGTCCTCCTCAAAAAGTCAGTCGAGGCATATTACAGACTGAAACTCAGATATACTAATATTATAGTCGAAGGCGCGGGTGGTGCTGCAGAAATGAATCTCTATAAACGGGATATTGCAAATACACTGCTACTGAATGAATTGAAAATTCCGGCGATACTTGTTGCTGATATTGAAAGAGGAGGTGTCTTTGCACAGGTTTATGGCACCCTGAAGCTACTCCCTCCATCTCTCCAGGGTTTTGTAAAAGGAATCATCGTGAACAAATTTCGGGGAGAACAAGACCTATTTAAAACGGGGATTTCAGAACTTGAACGGATTTCAGGTCTTCCGGTCCTTGGAGTGCTTCCATATCAGACACTTCATATCCCAAGTGAAGATTCACTTTCAATTTATGATTTGAAAGTAGGTTGTGAAGGTGGGATCAGGATAGCCGTAATAAACTTACCCCATATCTCAAACTTTACAGATTTTGAACTACTTTTACGCTCAGCGCATCTTGAATTTGTAAAACCGGGAATGTCACTTGATTCCTTTGACTGCATAATAATTCCTGGAACAAAAAATTCAATCGTTGCCCTTCAGACAATAATTGATTCAGGTACTGCCCTTGAAATATACAGAGCGAGAGAGAGGGGTATACCAATAATTGGAATTTGCGGCGGTTTTCAAATATTAGGCGAAAAGATTATAGATAGTGGTGTAGAGTCAAAAAAAGGAAATTACAAAGGACTTGGCCTGTTAAGGGTAACAACGCATTTCACAGGATACCAAAAGACAACAGTACAGGTTAAAAGGACCGCAAAACCAGTTCCTCCTTGGATTGACAGGATTGGTGATGTTACAGGTTATGAAATTCATATGGGTTCCACAGATCTTACAGGTGACGATGAAGCTTTTTTCGGAGACGGTGCCGTGTCACAGGATGGCCTTGTAATGGGAACATATCTTCATGGCCTTTTTCAGAACAAGTGTGCGGTACAAGCTCTCTTGTCATTCCTTCATGAAAAAACAGGAAAGGAATATATCCCCCTGGATTCACTCGATAATGATCCCTATGATGATTTAAAAGACCTTTTTGAAAAAAATGTGAATATGGATTTTATCCTTTCATTTATGGAAGGCGCAAATCATAAAACTAAATTATGAAATTACGTTCAGCACACTCATGAACCCTTCTCCTTTTCTATCTCCACAAATAACTGATTCAACCATTGAAAGATCAATACAATCTGCATCCCCATGCCGAGGACAAAATGCAAGTGCAGGGGCTTTGACATCCTCACCTTTAATACGAAAAAAACGCGAAAACACGCAGAAACGACAGCGTTCGATGGGTTCAATTTTCTCGATAAGGCATTCCACCTTCCCGTTTTTTACAGGGATAATGCGATATTCATCATCATTTGTTTTTTTTGTCATTTAGCCATCAGACTCCTTAGTCCTCACGGGAAATCTCGATAATTCTCCTCTCCCCGTCAATCTCTTTTATAACCTGTAAAACCGCATCCGGGACAAGTTTTTGCCATACCTTACCTCCCAGGATTCTCTTTCTTATTTCTGTCCCTGAAAGAATTTCCCTTTCATACATCTGAGGTGTCTCAACTTTAACATTAGATTCCTGAAATAATCTTACTACGAGTGGGTTTGCAGAATACACTATATCAAACGGTGGAGACATCGACTGCACATGCGCGACCCAGAGCGAATTTCTCTGTAAGTCCTCAATGGGAATTACATAAAAGGGACAACTTAAACGTCCAAGGGATCTGGTTATCATTAGAACTCTCTCTCCTGCAGTGAAAGGATTATCAATATCATGACTGATCTGGGCACTGCCGATTCCAATAATTATCTCATCTACATGTTCTGATATTTCTGAAAGGACGGCCTCGTGTCCATTATGGTAAGGTTGAAACCTCCCTACATAGAATGCACGGATCATTTTACAGCAACCATATTTGCAATTCGTGCTGCAAATGCACCAGCTGTAAACCCTGCATCAATATTCACTACAGAAACGACTGAACACGATTGCAGCATTGACGCAAGAGCTGCTTCGCCTCTCCCCATGTAACCATATCCGGTGCTGACAGGGACTCCAATTACCGGAATATCAGTAAGGCCTGCAACAACAGCAGGTAAAGTTCCTTCACGCCCGGCAGCAACTACAAGAGCATGTGATTCTGACAAATCCCTGATAGCTGGAAAAAGACGGTGTATTCCTGCGGCTCCGACATCATAAGCTGTCATCACCTCACACCCCATCTCTTCAGCAATGACCTTAGCTTCCTCTGCAACCCGGATATCTGAAGTCCCTGCTGTAATTATACCTATTTTCCCTCCAGTCTTCTCCAGTTCATATTCTTTTTTACAGACAAGGATTCTACCGTCTTTATTGTAGGAACAGATAATTCCATATGAATCTGACCATTTTGTAATTTTTCGGGCTGAACTGCCTCCAATCCTTGAGATTATACTTCTACCCTTGGTACTTATCTGCGACCCGATTATTTTCTTCAGATGTTCAAAGTCCTTGCCTTCAGCAAGTATAACTTCAGGAATTCCACACCTTTCATCACGTCCAAGGTCAAGTTGAGCTATCCCTTCAACTTCTTCAACTCGCAAAACCCTTAATTTTGCTAGGACCTCATCAATTGAGACATTTCCCTCTTTGAAAAGAAGCAGGAGTTCGACAAAGTTCTTTTCTCTCACTAGATTTCACTCGATAATTAACATATGGTACAACGGTCCTATTAATAGATACACAAAAGATGAGTTACCTTCTATATGTCGGATATTTCGGTGCAGCGGTTGTTTTTTTCCTCTGGCTGAGGGATCTAAGAATATTTTTGAGAACAGGGCTTCCAGGATTCAGGAAGGCATCATACTATGGTGTAGTATATGGAGCGATCGGAATTCTTGGGATTGGGTTTTTAACCGGAGAACTTGAAATTTTGGGTCTGGGAATTATTCTCGCTGCGCTCTATCTTCAGGGGCGGTTGAAACGTGAGGAAATATGGACGCATGAGTCTGTTTTTGATAAAATGATAGGGAATACACCCCGGACGATAAAAAAGTTATAGAGACTTTAAGATTATGCCAATATTACAGAGGCCCAGGGGCACACGGGATTTTCTCCCGGATGAGATGGAACCGCGCAGAGCAATAGAAGATGTGATGCGTGAGACCGCAGGTTTATGGGGATACCGTGAAGTAGGGACTCCGGTATTTGAAGAAGCCGAACTCTTCACAATCCGTTCAGGTCAGGGTATTCTCAATGAAATGTACGTGTTTGAAGATAAAGGAGGAAGGGCACTTGCCTTAAGACCTGAAATAACTGCTGCGGTCCAGAGAATGTTTGTCAATGAAGCGAAAGTTC
Source organism: uncultured Methanomicrobiales archaeon (assembly GCA_903926075.1). Classification (GTDB taxonomy): domain Archaea; phylum Halobacteriota; class Methanomicrobia; order Methanomicrobiales; family Methanospirillaceae; genus CAIYHQ01. Next base: position 13,745 of record CAIYHQ010000107.1, on the reverse strand, counting down.
TTCCACGGCCATTGAGATGGTTTTATTTTTCTGATTGTTTCAGGTATGAAAGACCTCAGAAGGGACGATACCGCCAGTTTTGGCAATTTGGAGCAGAACTCATCGGAGCGGGGACACCAAGAGGGGATGCAGAGGTGATTATGCTTGCAGATGCCATTATCAGATCTGCAGGCCTTTCTTACACTCTTGAAATTGGAAATTTATCATTTGTCAGAAGTCTAATCAAATCTCAGACTCATGAAATACGTCATAAAATTATGGGATTTCTGGATAAAAGGGATGAAAAGCAACTTATTGATTTCTTGAGATCTGAAGGACTGATAGACCTCTATGATTCCCTTAACCACCTTATTAAAGCGACTCAACTCGATGAAATCTTTCAGGTTACAGGTGACATACCTGAAAAAGATGACATTAAATCTTTCTTCTCCTTGCTTGATGCTTCAGGAATAGAATACACCCTTAACCCAGGAATAGCCCGTGGTCTTGATTACTACACAGGCATGGTCTTCGAAGGCTTTGCAGAAGGACTGGGCACTGAGAACCAGATTCTTGGAGGAGGTGCATACAGGCTTGCACATCTGTTCGGAGGGGAGGATACCGCTTCATGTGGGTTTGCAATCGGATTTGACAGGGTAATCGTGGCCCTGGGACTGACAAACACTAGAAAAGGGCCTGTTGTTGCAATATTACTTACCCCAGATGGTGAAAATAAAGCATTTATTGTCGCAAATGAATTACGGGCTGCAGGTTTCATTGTTGAAATAGATCTCTATTCACGCGGACTTGGAGCACAGATGACTCACGCATCAAAAGGTGCGGATTATGCAGTTATTATAGGGAAAAATGAGATACTTCAGAATAAAGTAACTCTGAAAGATTTAAAAACAAAAGAACAGTCACTCTGTTCAATCGAAGATGCCATAATACGGATGAAAAGTTTTGACAATCGCGGATAAACTGGCAAAAGAGCAGCGAAGTATCAGTGTAGCTGAATTCTTTGAAAAAAATAAACACCTTCTTGGCTTTGATTCCCCGACACGTGGCATAATTACAACTATTAAAGAGGCTGTTGATAATTCTCTTGATGCCTGTGAAGAGGCAGAATTTCTTCCGGATATATACATCTCCATAAAGAGAATTACAAATGAACTCTTTAAAGTAGCAATTGAAGATAACGGCCCAGGTATTGTACCTGAACAGGTCCCATTTGTATTTGGCAAGCTATTGTATGGTTCACGATTTCATCAGATTCGACAGACACGAGGACAACAGGGAATAGGAATCTCGGCGGCTGTCCTCTATGCGCAGTTAACAACCGGAAGACCAAGTTCTGTTATTTCCAGAGTTTCTTCTGACAACCCGGCCTACAAATTTCTTATTCAGATAGCAATTGAGGTAAATGAGCCAGATGTTGTCTTAAAAGAGGAGTTCATCTGGGACAGGACTCACGGTACACGAGTAGAACTTGAATTCAAAGGCTCATTAACCGCAAAGAAACGTTTGCTGGATTACCTGCGATATACATCTATTGTCAATCCCCATACAAGGATTATGGCTGAGATTGAAGATGAAATATATTCTTTCGAGCGTGTCAGTGATGAACCGGTCAAATGCGCTCTTTCAATAAAGCCGCACCCTCACGGGATTGAATTTGGACAATTGAAAAGAATTATTAAGTACAGCAATCTCAATGCAAGGGATTTTCTAATTGAATCGTTTTCCAGAGTCGGCCAAAAGACGGCTGATGAAATACTTACTTTATCCAAAATTCACCCTGATACAACTGCAAATTCACTGAGTCATGAGCAGGTTAACCAATTGCTTTTGGCAATGCAGCAGGTAAAGGTCCCTGCACCTCCCACCTCACAATGCCTCTCCCCGATAGGTGAGGAACTCATTCGAAAAGGTCTTGAAAAGGAGATAGAACTTGATTTCATCAGTTCCAGAACACGCCCACCCGCAGTTTCAGGTGGTCACCCGTTTGTTGTGGAAGCTGCGATAGGATATGGTGGCAAACTTCCTTCCGAGGGAACTGCGCAAATACTAAGGTTCGCAAACCGTGTCCCTCTCCTATATCAGCAGGGTGCCTGTTCAATAACACAGGCTATTGCCGATATTAACTGGAAGAGTTATTCAGTAAGCCAACAGGGGCTTCCTGTCGGACCTTTACTGGTTCTAGTCCACTTAGCCTCTACAAATGTTCCATTTACAAGTGAAAGTAAAGATGCAGTTGCATCGATTCCAGAGATTGAAAGGGAAATTACCCTTGCACTGCAGGACCTTGGGCGCGATCTAAAACACTTTCTTTCAAGAAGAGATAAAAATCGTCTTACTGAAGACAGGGCGAGAGCATTATGTTCAATTATACCCCTTATCGCTGGCAAGGTAGGAGAAATTGTAAATCTGCCTGTCCCTGACATAGCTCTGATTGAGGGGAGAATAATGAAAAAACTGGTTGTAAGACGAAAAACAGATAATTCTAAAGTAATTATTGAAGCAGTCAACTATACAGAGAAACCCATTGACATTTCACTCTATGAAATATCACATGACCCAGCGGTTGATATAAAACCTGTTCCAGATTTTGTTCAGGAAATGAACGGCGAATTCACCCGGGTCTATACACTTCACCTTGAACCTCATGCAAACTGGATAATGGAGTACACTGGCCAGTCAAGGGGTGTTATTGAGGTCAGAGGTATTGCGGAAGAGAAGAAAGTGGTGATTGACCTCGATGTCTAAAAAAAAGGAACTCGACCAGGTTGCAGAAAAAAAACTCTTTGCTATTGCAAAAATGTGGTACGACCAGATGATAAACGGCGATGTTCCATCTATTACTCTTCCAACACGCACAAAGCAAAATATTGAGTTTAATTCCTCACTTGAAGTCTGGAAATATGGAGGAAAAGAGAGTTTAAGAGCTGCTGTAACAGAAAAGAGCGCGCTTCATCTCCTGCGAATGGCATATGTAATAGGATTTGTGAAGCAACAGATACGTGAAGACCGCACCTCAACCTTGAGAGAATTGTATTACATATCAGAGGGTTGGAAAAAAGCTAAGTTTTCAGCCCAGGATGAAAGCAATTTCCTGATTGAAGACCTTGAGATCCTTACCGATGTTCAGAGAGAGGGCTTCCACTTAAGACCCGAAGAAGACGGTGCCACAATATTCGGCCCACTTCAACTAAAAGAGATAACGAGGAGGGGTGAGAGGATTATCCATTGTCGTGATGATGTTGGCGAGGCAGGTTATCAGATACCCACAAATACTGAAACTCTCGAGTTTCAGTCTCACGATGCGAAATTAATTATTGCTATCGAAACTGGAGGAATGTATGCGAGGCTTATTGAGAACGGTTTTGATGAAGAGCATTCTGCAATACTAGTTCACTTGAAAGGTCAGCCTGCGCGTTCCACACGGCGAGTTCTAAACCGCCTTAGTGAACAGTATAACCTTCCGGTTACAGTATTCACAGATGGTGATCCCTGGTCATATAGAATTTTTGCAAGTGTTGCTTATGGTGCAATTAAGAGTGCACATATATCTGAACTCCTGGCAACGCCTAAAGCGAAATTTATTGGAGTCAGTCCATCTGACATAAGAGATTATAATCTTCCATCTGACAGCCTGAATGAGAAAGATGTTGCAGCCCTGAAATCAATACTCACAGATCCACGTTTCGAAACAGATTACTGGCGTAAGGAGATAAAACTCCAGCTTGCGCTTAACCTCAAGACAGAACAGCAGGCTTTTGCGGTAAGAGGGCTTGATTTTGTAACAAAGGAATATCTTCCAAGACGTCTTTCAGACATGGGAATTATCTGAATAAAATAAAGAGAGAAAATACAACCCAAACAATTCCGAGCATGAAAGACGCATAAATAAGTCCGCCTTTTACAGTTCCGGTCCCAAGCTTACCGGCACAGAGACCTGAGAAGATAGCTTCAATGCAGGCAGCGTGAAAAAAAATCCTCTTGTATATATTCAGGTCTATAACTCCTTTTTGACCGTAAGCAAGTAAATTCCCTGCATTTCCAGGACTAACAATGGATGAGAGAAATGTTGTTGTCAAAATCACAAGGATCATGAGAAAAACAAGAAATGCAACAAAAACAATTGCAATGTAAATTATCATCCCGTTCCACCGGTCCTCAAAAAGAGCCGAGATCTCTTCGCATTCATTTGCTGCATCCCTTATTGCAAGAGAGACATCTCCTCCTGCAGCATGTGCATCACTAATGAGCTCTGTTGCCCTTTCTGCTACAATTGTCCCAATTTTGGTTCCGAATTGACGAAATGAGATAATAAATGGGATTCCCCATGATATCTCCAGTTCAAGCCTTTCAAGGAAAGGATCAAGACTTCCATATTCATTTCTTGTGACTGCCATTACCACTGCCGGCAGATTCATTCCACTTGCTATTAGACCTGCCATATCGCGAAGCAATATCGGAAAGGTCCTGTATGTCTCACGCACAAATTTTGCCCTTTTTTCATGCACAATTGACGCGGGTATGAAAATTGTGAGAGTAATCATGAGAAAGATGTTTTCCCCAAGATAACCATTAATAAATGCATTTACTCCGAAATTGGCGGTGCCAAGGATAACGGCTATTATAGCAAGAGAGAATGCGACAGGAACTGTGCAAAGACAGATTCGTAGGGGTGATGTTGTAAGGTAGGCATAGGGATTGACAAGAAATTGTCCCAGATCCCCCCTGCGCAAAACATAGTTCTCAATCTTTCTCATGACTTCTTTTTCATACGGTGAATATGAGTCAAAAGCAAATTCATTTAATTTCATGGAGACCTGAATATTATTTCCTTAAATCCCCAGTTCACTGCTGCCCATAAGAGAATCGATTATCAAAAGAAAAAGAGCGGTCCCAAGCGGGATAATAATATAGGTAATTGCTGTAAGAAAAACCGGAATGCGTTCATACGAAATAACTGATATTACAGATACTAACACTATTAGAAATAAGGTTCCAGCTACCATCGCAGATACGTAAGATTCAGCAACCAGTCCCATTGTATCGATTATTCTTTGTTGTTCCTGCGAACGTTCAATTATTGAACGGGTTCCAACGTTCCGAAAGTACTCCCTGATATCACTTCCACCGTGAACACCTGAAACTGCACCATATAGAAATTCTCTGAACCGTTTTGAAGCGGTGGTTTGTGCAACTGACAATAGAGCTGCGGGTAGATCTTTTCCGAGGATATCAATCTCCTGGATGATGTAACGGACTTCATTTGAGATTTCTCCGTACTTGGTTGAATATCCAAGCATTCTGAAACTTCGCGAAGGGGATATGCCGGCACTTGACATTGCGGATAAATAATTAACTGCATATGGTAGAGAAGAATCAAGTTTTTTTCCCCTGACACCCGCAAGAGAGCCAGGATAAATAATTGCAATTGCAAAAAATGAGAGACCGATGGTAACTGATACAAAAAAACCTGATATTAGAGAAAAAACGATTCTGATTTGCAAAAATGACATAATTTGTGAAATTTCATATGTGATAAACGGAATTTTTATTTTCATTTCAGAAAAATATATAAAAATTCCGGATAACAGGAATGAAGAAAATCCTAAAGTAATTGTTCCTAGATAGACGGTACAAAGATATTCTTCAAAGTTTATCTCCATTCGCGAGGATTTTATTGATTCTCTTAATTTTTTATACCTTTTTTTTCGTTTTAATACATTTGACTGAAATAAGGTCAATGCCAGGTTTATAAATTTTTTTTTTGCAGCCATTTACCGACCTCTGAAGAAGTTCTGCGGGTTTGAAAGATAGCATTCAATCGTCTTTGCAACCTCCCTGTATGTCCGGATATCATGTTGCATCATCCACACAAGAGTTTCTTCCCTCCGTTTCAACTCTTCCTGCATCACCTTTGCAGTCCAGGTCCGTTCTTCAGTCATCAAATCAAGAAGAAAGGATCTGCCTCTCCAGACCAGTTCATCAGAGTCAGGCTCCCATCTGAATACTTCGTTTGTGATAAGTTCGCGTGTCCTTGGATCAATTTCAAGAATCTCAATAATATGCTTGGTTCTTCTTACACGCCTGCCACCAATGCGAACCTGAACCTGAATACAGACCAGGTCAAGGGAAGACAACATGGTCCTGGGAACTGAAAGCGGGGGATTTTCAAGCCTGTAAACAATTCCGGACACAGTATCCGCATGAATTGTGGAATATGTGACGTGACCCGTATTCATTGCCTGAAAAAGAGTCTGAGCCTCTTTACCCCTGACTTCTCCAACAATAATGTACTCAGGTCTTTGTCTCAGTGCGGCTACGAGCAGATCATAAAGATCAATTTCTCCACGTCTTGAAAGATCTGCTGAATGACGTGTAACTGCCGGAATCCAGTTTTCATGCGGAAGGCGGAGTTCCCTGGTATCTTCAAGTGAGACGATCTTCGACTGTGGAGGGATAAATAGAGAAACTGCATTCAATAATGTTGTTTTACCTGAAGCTGTCCCACCGGCAAAGATACAAGATTTCGCAGACTCAACACACAACCAGAGATATGCTAGTGCCTGTGGTGTAAGGGTCCCGGAGTTTATCAGATCAACAGGTGTAATCGGGTCAGACCGGAACTTTCTAATCGTGAATGTCGAACCATGTGCCGTAACCTCATCCCCAAGGCTCATTTGAATCCGGGAACCATCATTCAGGGTTGCATCGGCCAGAGGTTCGGCAATTGATATATATTTTCCTGCTTTCTGGGCAGTACTCATAATATACATATCCAGTTCTCCAGAATCTTTGACGATAAGATTTGAACGCATGGACTCGTACTTCATATGGTAGACAAAGATAGGTTTTCCTGCGCCATCACATGATATATCTTCAATGAAAGGATCATGCATCATTGCATCTACAAAACCAAAACCAAAAAATTCCCTCTGTAAATAATAGAACATTCTTTTATACAGGTTATTTTCATCAGGTGGCCTGATTTTTGAAAGAATTTTAATGTATGCCTTTTTTAATTCGCGAATTGCTTCAATTACATTGCATTCATTCCGCGAGAGAACAAGATTGTCAAATAATGATTCACGAATACACTGGAAAAGATCTTTTTCAGAAAGGCTAAGCCAGGGTTCATTCACATGATAGTAATACTGGTTATGGGCCTCATCATAATGAATCTCAACTTCGGCATAAGGATAATTGACAACATAGGATTCAACAGTTTTTAAGGATTCCTTATTAAATAACTCTGATTTTTTTACTTCCAGGTCCTTCGTTTCAACTCTTGCCAGAGAATTATCCGGAATTTTTTTCATCCTTATTAAAAAGACTAGTGTTTATCCACCCTAAAATGATCGTTTGTATTACCTGATAGAAATTAAATTCCTAATTCAATTATATAAATGATTTTATAGAGTGTAAACAAAGCAAAGGAATAGTAAATATATCCATCCAAAAAATAGTATAATGTTTGATATTCCCTTTCCTGACCTGGTTTTCACAATTCAGGATCTAATTATATATCTGATTTTTTTATTGATTTATTCGGTGATTCTTATTCTCAACTCTGATAATACCACATTCAGGCGGTTTGACAAAGTACCGCTCTGGCTGATTGGTGTCTTTTTGGTCGTTATCCTTATTATTGCCGGAAAAAATCCATATATATTCAGCACTTTTGCAATTCTCATTACACTCATCTATTCATCAGTCCTTGATGTCAGAGAAAGGAGAGTTCCCTTCAGGACCTGGGGGCCAATGGTTTGTGTCAGCATCCCAGCCGTGATGTGGATATATTTTCAGATTTTTACCATGGGTTCATTTTCTGATTGCCTTGCCTTAATCATTATGTCGGTTATCTTTACGTTTATGTTCTATATTATCGGCAGACTTCACCTCTTCGGAGGGGCAGACGCATGGGCTTTTATTTTCCTTTCTTTAACACTCCCTGTTTATCCCTGGCTTCCATTAACAGGTTATCCTGCAGTTCCGTACTTACCTTACAGTGTCCTTATAAATTCAGTTATTGCAAATCTAATTGCTCCTGTTATTTTATTTGCCTACAATATAATAAAACGAAATAAGGCACCTTTTCTTCTTCTACTTATTGGATATCCTGTAGATGGTGATAAAATTCAGGATTCATTTGGATTTGTAATGGAAGATTTTGTTGTTAAAGATGACACAATTGAGCGTAGATATCTGGGACTGACTGAATCTGTAACAAGGATGATTAGTGGTAAAGAACGAGTTTATACAAAGTATTTAAAAGAATATCCTCTTGAATACAAGGCCCAAAGAGAAATTTACAGGCAAGCAGGAAAAGTCTGGATCTCATATGGTGTTCCATTCATCCTACCTATCACCTTTGGACTGGTAAGTTCAGTCCTGACTGGAGACCTTATAAACCTTCTAATCAGAATTATTCTGCCGTATAAAATATGATAAAACTAAATTTTCATGAAGGTCTTATCCCTGTCGTTGTGCAGGACGCAAAGACAAAAACAGTGCTGATGATGGCATATGCAAATGAAGAGGCAGTTAATCTCACGCAAATAACAGGTTTTGCTCATTATTACAGCAGGAGCCGAAAAAAATTATGGAAAAAAGGTGAAGAGAGCGGCCACTTCCAGACCGTGACTGAGATCCATGTTGACTGCGACTCTGATGCGGTCTTATATTTAGTAAATCAGGCAGGTGCAGCCTGCCATGAGGGGTATGAAAGTTGTTTTTTCCGCGATATTGAGGGAAATTTGCTTTATAAACCAATATTTGACCCCGTAAAAGTATATAAAAAATAAAGATAACAAAATTTTTGGTAAGTCGCCTTTATCTGGCTTTTTTTATGTGAAGTTCTTATTCCATTATAACAATTAATAAGATGGTGAGATATTTTGAAACTTGTACCAGATACCAGTGCGGTCATTGACGGCCGTATCACCTCCATGATACAGACCGGTGAATACACCGGAGCCCATATAATTATTCCAGAGGCGGTGGTGGCAGAACTTGAAGCACAGGCAAATCAAGGGCGTGAGATTGGTTTTCTCGGCCTGAATGAATTACAGGCACTTTGTCGTCTTTCTGAGGAAGGCACAATACAGATATCCTATGTTGGTGAACGTCCGACCCTTGAACAGGTAAAACTTGCAAGCGGCGGTGAAATAGACGCACTTATAAGAAAAGTTGCTATTGAGCACGATGCGACATTTATCACAAGCGATATGGTCCAGGCTGAAGTTGCAAAAGCTAAAGGTATTGCTGTTATTTACCTGAGACCGCAGGTAGAGAATTTTACACCTTTGGGGATTGATCAATTTTTTGACGAGCATACTATTGCAGTTTATCTAAAAGACAGAGTCTCTCCTGTTGCAAAAAAAGGTTCTATAAAAGATATGAAACTTGTCAGGATACGTGAACAACCCTCATCAGAATATGAACTAAAGGGCCTTGCCCAGGAAATCCTGGAACGGGCAAAGAGGGACCCTGACGGATTCATTGAACTTGAAAAACGGGGAGTCACAGTAGTCCAGATTGGAACTATGCGGATTGCAATAACGAGAAGACCATTTAGCGATGGAATGGAGATAACTGCGGTCCGTCCCATTGTAACAGTAACACTGGAAGATTACAAAAAAGCAGAACTTATAAAAAACAGGCTTGTCGATGAACCAAGAGGACTTCTTATAGTTGGACCTCCTGGTTCAGGAAAGACAACTTTTGCCCAGTCAGTTGCAACATATTTATCTGATTCGGGATATGTCGTAAAAACAATGGAGGCTCCAAGGGAACTTCAGGTACCTGATAATATTACCCAATATACAGCACTTGAAGGAAGCATGGTTAATACTGCAGATCTTCTCCTTCTTGTACGTCCTGATTTTGTCATCTTTGACGAACTAAGGAAAAATGAGGACTTTGAAGTTTTCTCTGATATGAGACTTGCGGGAGTAGGAATGGTCGGAGTAGTGCATGCAATTGGTGCTATTGAAGCAATTCAACGTTTTTCTGACAGAATTGATTTTGGCGTTATCCCACAGGTGATTACAACTATAGCTTGTCTCAAAGAAGGAGAGATATCCAATGTTTATGATGTAAGGTTTACCATAAAAGTACCAGAAGGGATGCCTTCCGAGCTTGACAGCAGGCCGGTTACACTTATTCGTAACATTGATACGGGTAAGGTAGACCTTGAAATTTTCAAATATGGACCTGAAACAGTGGTCATGCCGCAAAATGTCATTAAGCATTCTAACGATTTACCAGTAACCGATGTACCACAGTCGGATGTCGCGAAACCTGAAATGGAAAAAAGTACACAGTGGCAGATCCTTGAAATTGAGATTGAACGGGAGATAGGCAGGTTCACCGACGGCACTGTCGAAGTTGAGAGACTATCAGATACAAAAGCTGTCGTTTACATTGATGATAAGGATGTTCCTGCTGCAATAGGCAAAGGCGGAAAAAACATAGCTGCAATTGTGAATAAAGTAGGGGTAGGAATCGATATCAGACCCAAAGGCGAGCGTGAAAAGCCTCGTGATACCCCTCAGGTAGAATCTGACACAGTACAGGGAAATGGTGTAAGGATTAAAATAGACAAGAAAAACCTGACAATTATTGCCCTGGATCAGACTGGAAAAATTGTTGATGTATTTGCAGGAAAAGAGTATCTTTTTACCGCAACAGTGAATGAAGCTGGTGAGATTCTGCTTGCAAAAAATAGTACTATCTCTCAGGAAATGATCCGGCGTTATAACGAAGGGGAGGCTATCCGCCTTAGACCTGTCTAAAACACAAGAGGGAAGATAATGACAAAAGAGAGTTTCGACCCGGTTATCCTTGAAGAAAATGCAAAAAAATTATGGCAGGGGCTTTTTGAAGTAAATCCTTCTGCCAAAAATAAGTTTTATCTGACTGTTGCTTATCCTTATCCGAGTGGAGCTATGCATGTAGGTCATGGCAGGACCTACATTGTTCCTGATGTCATCGCACGATATTACAGGATGTTGGGGTATGAAGTCCTTTATCCAATGGCTTTTCATGTAACCGGAGCTCCGGTTATAGGAATCTCAAAAAGGATAATGAATGGGGATGAAAAAGCGATTCAATTATATAAAAACCTCTATAAAGTGCCTGAAGATGAATTAAAAAGATTCAAAGAGCCTCTCGCCATTGTCAGATATTTCAGTGATGAATACGCCCGTGTTATGGCTTCATGCGGTCTTTCGATTGACTGGAGAAGAAAGTTCACAACAGTAGACCCGCAATATAGCCGCTTTATTGAGTGGCAGTGGCTTCATCTGAAAGAAGCTGGTCATGTAGTAAAAGGGGCACACCCGGTCAGATACTGTCCACAATGTGACAACCCGGTTGGTGATCATGATCTTTTAGAAGGTGAAAAAGCAGAAATTTTTAGATTTTCACTTGTAATGTTCAAATGGAATGATTCATTCATTCCAACCGCAACACTTCGTCCTGAAACAATTTATGGAGTTACAAATATCTGGGTCAATCCTGATACCACTTACGTAAAAGTAACGGTTGACGGGGCCAAGTGGATTGTAAGCAGGGAAGCAGCAGTAAAACTCTCCTACCAGGACCATGAAGTCAGTATTGAAGGAGAAATAAAAGGTTCATCACTTGTTGACTCAATTGTATCACATCCATTATGCGGCGAAGTTCCCATTTTACCGGCTGTTTTTGTAGACCCTGATATGGCTACAGGGATTGTAATGAGTGTTCCGGCACACGCTCCTTTCGATTATATTGCACTGCGTGACCTCCAGGATGAGGGAAAATATCTTTCTATAGTCCCAAAATCACTTATTACAGTTGAGGGTTACGGCTTTGTACCTGCAAAAGATGCGGTTGTCAGGGCAGGTATAAAAGATCAAAGAGACCCGAAAGTCGACTCATTAACTCAGGAATTATACAATGCCGAGTTTTCAAAAGGGACACTATATCCTGAATTTGGAGGAAAACCGGTCAAAATAGCCCGTGATGACGTTGCACTCCTGATGAAAGAGGAATACCATTCTGTTACGATGTTTGAATTTGATATCCGTCAGATTTTCTGCCGGTGCGGGAGCAATGTGGTCATTAAAATCCTTCACGATCAATGGTTCCTCCAGTATAGCGACACAGAATGGAAAAATGAAGTAAAAGAACAGCTCGCACGGATGGAAATCGTTCCTCCTGAAGTCAGGACTGAGTTTGAGCGCACAATAGACTGGTTAAAGGACTGGGCATGTACAAGGAAAATAGGTCTTGGAACAAAACTTCCATGGGACCCCAGATGGCTGATTGAACCACTGTCAGATTCGACTATTTATATGGCATATTATACAATAGCCCACCACCTCAGACAAATTCCCCCTGATGATCTCACGCCCCAGGTCTTTGATTATATTTTCCTTGGAAAAGAGCCAGGAAAACTTCCTGGGGATCATGACTTTAAATCAATCCGGGATGAATTCCTTTATTGGTATCCGTATAATATCAGATTTTCTGCAAAAGACCTGATTTCAAACCATCTTACATTCCAGATATTTCATCATGTTTCTATTTTCCCCGAAAATCTTCTTCCAAAGGGGATGGTCGTTTTTGGCATGGGTCTCCTCAATGGAGCTAAGATGTCTTCATCAAAAGGTAATGTATTCCTGCTGGAGGATGCTGTAAAAGAATTTGGCGCCGATACTGTGAGGATGTTCCTCGTAGGAAGTGCTGAGCCCTGGCAGGACTTTGACTGGAGAAATGAGCTTGTACTCTCGACACGAAAACAGATAGAGCGCCTATGGAACACCATTATGGATGCTCTGGAGATGACTGATGAGCCTAACCCAATTGATGACTGGCTTATGTCACGCTTGCAGTACAGAATAGAGAGAACAACAGAATTTTATAATAATTTCCAGACCCGTCAGGCACTCCAGGAAGCTTATTTTGGCCTTGAAAATGATTTGAAATGGTATAAAAGGCGAAAAGGTGGCAGCCCGGTATTAAATGAATACATTTCTGTATGGATAAGATTGCTTACTCCAATCATTCCATTCACCGCAGAAGGTTTGTGGAAAGCAATATCTGGGGAAGGGCCTGTTGTTTATGCAGACTGGCCCAATTACAATGCAAATAAGGTTAATAAAAAATCAGAAGTTGCTGAAGAACTCTTGCTTCGGACTGTAGAAGACGTTGAATCAATTCTTAAATTGATCCAGATAACACCTAAATCAATAACTATCTGCATAACTCCTGATTGGAAATGGAAGGTTTTTACGCTTATTGCAGGGCTTGAAGACAAACGAAATGCAATAAAAAGCATCATGGAGATCCCAGACATGAAGATGAGGGGAAAAGAAATTGTCGATGTTGTAAAAGCCTGCACAAACCATATTCACCGGCTTCCACCAGGTCTTGTATCTGATATATTGACAAATATTCCTGAAGAGATGCGTATATTTAACGAGGCAAAGAAATTCCTTGAAGAAGAATTTGGAGTTCCGGTAATAATTACAGGGGCTGATGAATGTACTCATACAAAGTCAGCAGGTGCAATCCCATATAAACCGGTCATTATTATTGAGTGATAAAATAGAGAAAAAGAATTTGTAACTGTTCAGGGTGATGTATGAGCTGCTGATGGGATGAATGGTTCGCCTTTGAAAGCCCTCATTATAGAAGTCAGGACAGGGAGATTATGTTTTTTAACTGTTGAGATGTATCCCCTCACTCTGCAGAAATTCGCAGCT
>CAIYHQ010000106.1 GCA_903926075.1 uncultured Methanomicrobiales archaeon | reverse complement strand
TGCTTGCGGCTGCGCTTCGGTTCCTGGTGGAGTCATGGAGTCCACTCCCCGAACCAGAAATGTTTCAGATATATCGGGAGTCTTCGCCAGATAAAGGCCCGGTCATCAAGGGTAAGTGATTCAAGGGTATCCTGAATCGAGTAATAAGAGTTCACACCTGGTGCAGTCGGAAACTTTTTGCAATATTTCAGAACTTCCGGTGCAACGGTGTATGAGGCTGCCATTATGCAACCTCCGCAACATCCTGTGGAATGTGTTCAAAGCCTTCATCAACGAGGGTAAGATCCCCGTCTTTGAGCAACAATAGTGCAAATGCCTTATACAAAGGTGGAAGGTGGTCAATCTGATCCTTACAGACTGCCACTTCCTTGTGAGATACTTTTATGTCCTGAACTGTTAAACTACTCATGCTGATCCCTCTTTAGGTCTTAGAACCTGTTTTTTGAGGTCAGACCACCGGGGACGGTTTGACTTTGCAAGGTTTGCCGTCCCTGATGGAGCATTCTTTTAGCGATACTTCATTTTCATCACAGATGTACACGGAGAAAACCTCCATCTTTTCAATGTCACACATTTTGAGAGGTGCGGCATGTCCCTCATCTTATGATTTCGTTCGTTTTCATCATCCATTTTCATCTCATTGTTTCACCCTTCGATTTCCTTATTAACCTCATTCATTGAGGGATTGGATTTCTCCAAAATTTCGTATGCACCCAAGCGCCCTAAAGGTTCTGCTTTGTGTTCGTCATTATTTCTGTTCCATCCCTTTTTTTCCATTTTACAGTGACGAACATTGTAAAAATCTCTATTTTCCCCATCATAACGCCGACCCACTTGCATCAATTGATGCTAAAGCTTTCATAAGTTTATCAGGATGGCTCTTTGCCAGGTCAGTAAGTATAGCAATCAGGTCAACATCCTGTTTCTTCACTTCTTCCGTTAACTCAATTCCACACACCGAGCAATACCTCGCGGTGGGTGTGTTCACAGTGAGACACCGTTTACATTGCTGAGGCTCGAAAACTTTGACAAGCTTCTTCTCTTCCTTTTCCACAATCCCATATTTTTCCGCTATTGCATCCATAACGGTTTCATTGGAGATGTGAGCGTACGTTTTCAGCATTTTGGTCGATTGATTTCCCCAACATATTTGTTTCGTTATAGTTTCTCCCATCCCTTCTGATAGAAGATGAGAGATACGGGAATGCCTGAATAGATGAGGGGTAACTCTTTTTTTAATTCCTGCTTCTGTTGCAGCGATTTTAATCATTTTTGACATATTTTGATATTGGAGTTGACGGCCTTTCTTATAGGTAAAGACATAATCTTGTGGAGAGCGTGTCGTCTTCGTTTCCTCCATATACTGAATAAGATAAGGTCTTGTCATGACAAGGGGAATGAGTCTGGGTTTTCCAGTCTTGTCATTTACATTGACTGTGACCGCCCAGGCATGATCATCTGGAAAAGAGACCTGGATCCATTTTAAATGTCCAAGCTCTCCGATGCGAAAGGCACCTTCATAAAGCATCATTAAAAAACAGCGGTCCCGATTGTTCTTGCAATGTTCAACGACTAATTTCACTTCATCTGGAGAAAGCATCATCTCACAGGTTTTAGTCATTGTGTCCAAGGTCGGGACCCTGATGTTTTGCACTTTCTTTTCTGGTATTGTGCTGTAATTATTTTCAATGAGCCAGAGGAAAAATCGTTTTACAAAGCCGATAAAATCTGATTTTGAATTTTGCTTATATTTGTCATCATCCCTGATTTTGCTTATAGCGGCATTTAAATCATTAATTGTGGCTTCATCATAAGGCAATAAGAGATATCGACGTAAATTAACTAGCGCGGTAGTAATTTTATAAATTCTATCTACACCTAAAGAATTGGATACAGCTTTTCTCTCTGCAACATATATGCCAATAAAATAATTGTCACGTTGTGTTATTTGACCCTCAGCCAGTGCGCGATTAACAATATTAATTGTGTAACGCTGAACTTTTTCGGGAGTCTTGTGAAAACGACTTGACATATAATAGAGTAGTCGTTATGCTATCTTTAAAGATATGGAATAGGTTTTAACTATAAAAAGAGTCTGGGTCCCATCTCTCTTCTTAAGAACAATTTCGTAATCTGACACAAAACCCTTCCGATATAGTTCCTCGAGTAATTTTTTGCGGTCGGTAGGTTCGAGATAAAAAGTATCAGCAATATTTTTGCCCAGACATAGAGAAAG
>CAIYHQ010000105.1 GCA_903926075.1 uncultured Methanomicrobiales archaeon | reverse complement strand
GCTGAGAATTACAGTTCCATAAATTGATGCCAGGGAAATTGATTGTTCCGCTTCCAGAAGGAGTGACGGACGCATCAATTGTGTATTGTCTTGTTGAGAACGACGCTACAATATCCTTGTCTCCTGTTAAAGATGGGAAAGTGTATGAGCCCGTATTACCCGAGAATGTAACGCTAGGAAAAACGGAAGTACCATTAACTTTCAAGTCTGTCAGTTTGTTACATGTAGTGTTAGTAAAGTTGTAGACAGGCTGAGAATTACAGTTCCACGAATTGATGCCAGGGAAATTGATTGTTCCGCTTCCAGAAGGAGTGATGGACGCATTAATTGTATATTGCCGTGGTGTGAAGGAGACGTGGATAGCATGATTAGTTGTGATATTTGTGAGACTATATACTAAAGGGGAGTTTGGAACCTCTAATCCATTATCTGTGAGAATAAAAAGATTGCAGGGATCAGGAACTACCGTAAAAGAAAGACTTCCACCACAGTTAATCTGAATAGTCCCATTTGGAGTAATATATCCGCCAGATGTATGATCGGCGGTAACTGTATAACGAATTGGACCTTGAATATAGATATCTAATGTTTGATCTGTGGTTATTGGAGGTGTGAATATTGAAGGAGGATCAGAAGAAGAAAGATAGATTCCATCTCTTACAACATGATCAACTTGATAACAGGGTGTTTTTGAAGTCCAACTATATGAGTAGGGTTGATTTAATTCCACTGTCACATTACTTGGACATCCTATCTGAACATTATTAAGAAAAAGATTACCAAGAGAGCAACCATCTGATCCATCCATACGATGAATATTTGCATTAATAAAATAGCCGTTTACAAAGTTACATTCTAATGATTCGCCTTGATTTTTTAATGTTAATGTATATTCTCCATTTGAGGGATTATATGGAGATAGACCCGGAAAACTAGTTAAATCTTCTTTAATCAGAATATTAATGTTAATTGGAATGCTTGAAAATGAAAAAGATCCATCACTTTTTGAATAAGATACTATCGTTGTACTATTTGGATATGTCAGAATAATTGGAATATTATACATTGATGTTCCATCTCTTTTTGTTACGGTTCCAAAAATAGAACCTGTTATTGATGGAGTAGAGGTTGGTGTTGGAATGGCTGATGGAGTAGAGGTTGGTGTGGGTGGACTTGTGAGCGATTCTAATTTTCTACTATACAATAATACTTCATTCCCATCATTCGTGCGATAAATAACATCTACTTTTGAGGGCATTTTATCGCCGAGAAATGCGCCATTTGAAGTTAAAATAACACCGTTCGTAAAATTGCCAGGGTTATAGTTTTCTGTTTTATTACTTTTAAAAGAAGAAGTAATCTTAACACTTGAATTATCAATGTAATAATTTCCATCTTGGTCATAAACAGCTATGCGGTATTTTGAACCCTTTAAGCCAGTAGGGTCATTAATATTTGAGGAATCACCGCCATAAATCGAATCTCCACCAAGATTATAGATCCTGATGGTCTGGCTATCATTTTTTATATCAAAATCGATTGCAGGGATTTTCTCCTTAGGAACTTGGGAAGTAACATAGACGGTCACAACTGCAATTAAACCTGCAAAGATTCCTATTAGGATCAAAGCTCCGATAATTTCTGATATTCCAGAGTTGTTGGGCATAAGTACTTCCTTCAAGAAATTGTACTTGCAACCGGCTGCAGTCCTACTTTGAAATTAATTACATCCATCTCAAGATCAACATCAGAGATATCTGCAGAAGGACTTGGATCTATTAGCATTTGTGCAGTCTTTTCATCGGGTTTAGTTACAACAATCCATTCATTAGGTACAGGATATGATGAACTATTTGCAGCCATTTTTATAGAATCAAACGTTGCCTTCCATAATTCAGTTGAATTGGGATTTTGCGAATTAAATTTGATAATAACGTTGTTGCTATTGGGCTTGTTGTTAATCAAGTTTACATGCGTCTTACTTTCTAATGTAGTTAATACCTGAACCGGACTTATCCCACCAATACTTGATACAGTAGTTTGATCAAGATTAAATTGAATTACTTGAATATTAACAAGAGCATAATTTTTCCAGGTAGGATCAGTTTTATAAGTTACAGATATATCCGGCAGTATTTTAACCACGCTACCATCTATCTGATCGAGAAAAATGCCCCCCATCTGGTAGTAATAGTTTTGTGATATCCAATAATTATTGGAAGAATGGTAATCTAATGAACCCAACGGAATTGCCTGATTTAGATATTGAAGATTTTCTGAATCAAATTTTTCCCGAATCTGATATTTAGCATCTAAAAATAAAGAATTCGTAGATCCGACATTAGCCGGTGTAAACGTAAAAGAATTAGGATATTGAATATCTGATTTTGTTATGTATAATCCGTTAATTAAATCCATAAGATCTATTGAATAAGCTTTATTATTCTCTAAAGTGTTAACCAGTGGGAATTCACGATACACATACTGCGTATCAGAAAAATTCCGGGTATTATTAATTATTGCCCGAATATTACTCGACCACTGTTTTCGAAGGGGGTTTGTTGCGGATAATGAATAATATTCAACAGTGGGGCTTGCATTTATTGTTATTGACCAGGATGGGTTATTTACACTACTTATTAGTAAAGTAGATGGATTCGGAAGACTCGGAAGACTCGGACCTGAAAGGCAATTACCAGAAGAATCTATCTGACAATCGGAAGTAGCGTAATTTCCCGTTGTAAATGTTAAATAGATATGGTTCGGAGTTGAATTCATCATTGGTGTTTGGGTAAACAGATTAATTTGTTTATCATCACCTAATTGATTTCCTTCTTTTGATGCAGAGATATCTATTAAGGGTTTTGCGGGGCTCACAGTAATCGTATCATTTCTTTCATTTATACTCAAAGTACCCCCACTTCCTATCGGCTGTAAAATCGGAAAAAAAGTTGATGTGCTTTCTGCTGTTTTTCCTTGGGTTCCGAGTTGAATAGAGCGTGAAAGAGTTACCCCTGCTTCATTATTGACCCAAAGTGAGTCAGTTACTATCTTAAAATCCGCAAACTGGTCTTTTATATAATTCATATGTGTAATTTCGTTATCTCTCCCAATGGAAGGGACAACGTACGTGATATAAAGCGAGAGCACTATTGTAAGGAGTCCTATAATTAATACAAAACCTATGACTTCAGAGAGACCTCGATCGTTATGCTCATTCATGCTATGACGGAGTATTCTCGTCTAAGTAATATAAATGTTGCAGAAGATGTCAAAAATGAAATAATATTTCTATCTCATATTCAGATCTCTATATGTTTAATCAACCCACTATCATGAGTTACACAATATCACGCCGCTATAGGAAGGCAGGGAACTTTGGAAAATTCTCAACTCATAGAACTTTCCGAACGAACCTAATAAAAAGAGGCCAGGAAAAACGGCAGAAAAGAGAAGATACACCTCATATAAAACCTCCCTGCATTTTCATTGAGAAATCCGATATCTCACAGTTCACTTGCAGAATGTCTCCCGAGAGTAGGCGAATCTCGATAGAGACAAGATGGAGTGTGAAAGGCTTTGTCCCTTCATTTGAGACTACAGACAAAATTTTGATGGAAGCAGCCCGCCGAACATATAATACTCTCGGTATTATTACCCGATGAGTGATTTTTTTATCTTTGCCGGACCGAACGGGTCCGGGAAATCCACTCTCATCAGTGCTATTCTCAACGATTATGATATAAACTATCTGAATGCTGATTATTGTTCCAAGGCAGACCTAGTTATTGCGACGATGCCTGAGGGTCCTGACAAATCTATTAGAGCACAGGAAGAGACTGAAAGACAGATTCACTAGATTATTTTATCCAGAAAGTCTTTCGCATGGGAGACCGTTTTTTCACATAAAAGTCGTTTTGCAATAATGAAATATGCAAAAAAGAATGGATAAGAATATCCTGCATTCCGGCAATTTAATCCCAAGAGACAGTCATATATTTTGACTTGAGATCATCGGGTATCTGTTTTACCGCTTCACCAATGATCATTATCTGATCACGAACAGCACTCAATGTCTTTTCATCAATAAAAAAATCATCAAAAGTCATTGAACCAATAAATCGTTCAATTCGATCACAGGAATCGAGAATGTCCTGTAGGAATAAACGTATATCCCTCATATATAAACAACATCCGAAAGAATAGTGGCTTTAAGTTCATTCCTTATCCCCCGCTCAGGAACAACATCAACTGATTCCCCGAATAATCGTTCAAGGTAGATCTTCAAACCAGAATGGTCGATAAGATTCTTCGCCTTTGACTGCAGCTTTTAACCCATACATCCCTGAGGAGAGAATCGAGATCCTGAAGATTTGCGTCAGGCTCTACCACAAGGGCCAAGCCAGTATGGCGACGAACAGGGGGGTGTCCACCACGACGAGGAACTGGTTTTATAGCAGGATCTATGTCTTTATCAGGGGTATTTTAGATGATAAAACACTTTACTCGAGCAGGGCCCGATTAAGGGAAAAAATTTATTTTTCTGAATAGTCAATACATACCTGTCTGACCGGAGATGGGAATCCCGACTTCTAAAAAAAGCTTTTAATTCGGTTTTTTCCAGAATCTGGCCCTGAATTGATCTGACCATGCTTATAGGGATTAGGTATCATATGAAATCGCTCAATCCGGACTCCGAATCAAATAAAACAAGAAAATTGTGACATTATATCGGCACGCTATTGACCTGCAGTACTAAGGCGGGCTGAACTATTACTTTCATAGAGACATGGAAATAGCGTCCTGATATGAGGTCGGTTTTTATCGGGCTTTTTTTTTGGGGACTTCAGAAAGAGGGATTTCTGTCAGGATATATACCTTTTACATTAATAGAGATATTTCGACTTTAGCTATAAACGAGATTTCAATTATTACTTTTCAGATCATTTGTTACATTGACATAGAACAGTTCAATCTCTTTACCCAGGTCTCCCTCCAGTTTCTTAATTCGTACAAATTTTTTAAGGAATCCTAATTATCTCCGGGGATGTGCGGTCTGCTTCCTCAAAGGACTCTGCGAACAGTGCCCGGCAAAATCCTGGATGGAGTGCGGGGCGTTTGATCCGCTGGAATGATCCCCTCCCTATATTCATTCGATTTTGAGTAACTCATCGTCTGATAACCCAGTTGCCTTCATGATCTCGTCGTTTGACATCCCAAATGCTTTCAGCCGTTTTGCTATCAACACCTGGCCATCTTTGAATCCTGTTTCAAGTCCTTTTTTAAGTCCTTCTTCAAGTCCTTTCTTAAGTCCTTCTTCAAGTCCCTTTTCGTGACCTTTTTCGTGACCTTCCTGATGCCCGCCAGCGTACCCGTCTTTCAATGCCTTTTTGATAGAGCCTCGTTGCAGCATGATAAAATCCCGCCGTTTATGTTGCGCTTCAAGTTCGGCACAGGTGAGTCCGGCTTCGTTTGCGATCTCAAGAGCATGATCAATCTCAGGAACTGAAGAGAGGGTGACTGGCTTTATGTTAAGGCTGCCGGCTCCCTGGACAAAAAAGAGCCATTTTTCCTCAAGTGTTATAAGTTCTTCGATGGTTTTTTTGAATTTTGGAAGTTCATAGAAGATAAGCCGGATATCCCCTTTATATTCCCTCATATGCTTCACTTCCTTCATCCGATATTCAGATCGGACTTCTGGAAGATCTGAGAACATGATGAAATCAGTGAGGGTCAATGCAACTACTGGCATGAGGTTTGCATACTCTTCTCCGCTGACTATCTGGGTTGAATAGGATTTTGCTGCATTATACAGGATCCGCTGCTCAAATCCCTCCATATTGAGCACCTGCATCTCGATGATTACGTGAGTACCGGACTCAAGTCTGGCCTTCACATCGACGTAGGAATCTTTCATTCCTGCAATAAGCGGAATCTGGTAAGGGGAAAGGATCTCAAGACTTTCGACATGTTGGCCTTCAAAGTCGATAACTGCGTTGATGAAAGAGAGCAGAATATCTTTTGAGCCTTCAGATCCAAAGACCTTTTTGAACGCAAAATCAGTTTTTACATCTAAGAACCGCATGGTGATCCCGATTTAGTAAGATTAATAGACCTCATTATTCTTGTAACTATCGGGGGACTATTCGAAAAACGGCTGCTGAAGTCCTTGATCCTCTTGTTTATGCCACACGCAGGGTGGGAGAAGACCCCTGGATGGAATCAAGCAGATGTTGGGAACTGCTTCAATAAGATCATGGGTTTTTCTAAATTCGACGCCTATTCTGATCAATACTTATTTGAGCATCTTCTCAACCGCCTGTTGAGCATGAAACATGGCGGTTTCCTCCCGGACATCATGACTTATAGACAGTACGTGGAAAGCTGCGATATCACTTTCAGCAAGACTGATGAGTAATATCGCATATTCAGCAGATTTCATAGATTACTTTCCCCTCACGTAGAGCCCCGTAAATGGTGCTCCCAGGTATTTGAGACCAATCCTTGAGCTCACCCTCTGCACATACCACAATATCGACTCCTAATCCAACTCCTCAGATTGCGTTCCGGATTTTCAATGCTTCCTTCCCTTTATGGAAGATTGTATCCTCAACAACCAGAAGGTCCAG
Source organism: uncultured Methanomicrobiales archaeon (assembly GCA_903926075.1). Classification (GTDB taxonomy): domain Archaea; phylum Halobacteriota; class Methanomicrobia; order Methanomicrobiales; family Methanospirillaceae; genus CAIYHQ01. The sequence goes on along the minus strand of CAIYHQ010000105.1, from coordinate 65,740 downwards.
GTCAGAATCATCGTCTGCCTCTCCTCGGGCATATGAACCAAAGAGGATAATTTTTCGAGGCTTTTCTACTTCAATGACCTATTTTGTAATCTCCTGTAACCTGGTATGAGAAAGCATAAGGTATATTCTGGCATTATATCGGTATTCTATGCAGATGATATTTTCTTATATGAGACATGGGAATTAAAACAATATTTCTTCCCATGCTTAATTAGGGCACGAGGGAGCTACCCGGAGAGCAGGAGCAGGCTTGGGAGGTTACGGATGGGCGTGAGAGGATAGGGCGGTTGGCAGGCGATAACCTATATCGAATAAAATGCAGAATGAATATAGAGGGTGATATGGGATGTTGCGGACATATAAAGCAATTTTAAAAGATAACTATGTCGAATGGGAAGGTGACGTAAATGGGCGGATTAGTAAGGGTTCTGCTGTGCCAGTTCAAATTACCCTGTTAGATGAATCTGTTACTCCAGAAGATATTGTATACAGAGGGAAACGCATGGTTTCTGCTCTGAATAAATTAGCAGAGATCCACGCTTTTTCAGATATAGTAGATCCAAAAACCTGGGAACGTGAAATACGGCGGGACAGGCAATTACCCGACAGATATGATGCTGATTGATAGTAATATAATAATATATGCTACCCATCCGGATCACGAAAATTTACGGCGGTTAATTGAAGAAGAGGCACCATTTGTTTCAGCGGTTAGTTATGTTGAAGTTCTTGGTTTTCATAAGTTTAGTGAACCGGAAAGACACTATCTGGAAATATTTTTTGAGAATGCAAGAGTTTTACCGCTATCTCAACAAGTTTTGGATCAAGCAGTTGTCCTCCGTCAATATCGAAAAATGACATTAGGGGATTCATTAGTAGCCGGAACTGCAATAACGCACAATTTAACATTAATCACACGAAACATCGAGGACTTTCAATGGATTGAAGGACTTGCAATTCTTAATCCATTTAAAACATCCGAAAAGCATTAAGGCAGGGAATGCAGATTGACATATTTATCAGTAAATCTGTTGTAAAATTAGGCTATAGGACTTACTCCCGGTTTTTTTCAGTATAAACAATTGTTAGAGAAGTATCGATAGGTTTGTGTTCCCGAGGCTGAGATAGTGTGTACACATCAGTCTTTATAGCAACAGGTGTAATGACCTGGAAGTCACCTAATCCCTTGGATTTTGGCCCTTATCGAATCTGTGAAGGAAAGTGAGGTTCATCGTCCGGGCTGAATGAGTCCGTCAGGAAATCAACAACCGCGGGCTTCGACATCCTCGGTTACACCCTGCACCCGGTCCGGAGATTACGCTCATCAGCCGAGAGTGTGCGCCGCCTAAAAGAACGTACCCGCCGGCTTTACGAGCAGGGAGCCTCTATCTGGAGGCTCTGGCAGTCATGTTACCCGAGGGAGTGACTGGCTATGGGGCGGGATTTACCGACGCGTGAGCAGAAAAGGCGGAGTTTGTTTCGCAAGATATTGCGATCTCGATGAGCTTACACTGTAACATTCCGCACAATCGCTTAATACCAAACTCACGCAAAATGACTCATTATAGTGTGCCCCAGACATGTTGCCTACGGTCTTGCAACCGGCCAACACTTTTTCCTCCGGGCTATCTCTAACCAGAATTGTTAATTGTACCTCTCTGAAAGAAAATATCCATATCGGGAATGCGTATTGGTACCAAAAATAATAAAAAGTATATTTTTTCCTAAAGGGAATGTAATTTAATGCATAATTCCAGATGTTTTAACAATTGAACAGGCTCATGAAAAATATAATCGGATTTTGAAATGAATCCTTATCGAGAATGTGGTCAAAGATAACTTTAGAACCTCTCCAAAGTTCCAAACCGGTTTTAGGATTAACTTCTCTGAAAAAAAGATTGAGATAAATATTAGAATCAATATACAATGCGTTCATATCTTTGATTTCTCGAAGACTGAAGGAATTCAACCGAAGTTGCTTCTGGTGAGTGTTTGACTACGTCTTTATATTTTCGAAGTAACGTTTCATTAATATTTTTCTCTGAATTTGTATGGAAATTGTTGAAATAATTCCCAATATCAATTACCTGACTCAAATCCACTACCATATTTACACACTAAAAAAAGTGCTTCTGGATTTAATAAGTATGCCCTCCTATCAATGACTTTGTAGATCATACACGTTCAATTCGATATACAATAAACTGTCTCGCTGTAGATTTTCGGGAGGGTGTAATTTATTCTCCGATTCAGTTGTTAATGCATTGACTTTAGCTCCCCAATCCTTTGTTAATACTTTATCAATACCTTCAATGAAATTTATTAAACTTGGTGAATAAGGATTAGTGAAATCAAGATGAGGGGAGATATTTAGTGCCCATTCGATATCATCTTCTCCTGAACAAATGGTTGTTTTTTTACCAATTGATTTAGCCAGCATTTCCCATGTTCCATTAACTTCATCGGGGGGAATACTTTCAATTCTAAAAAGAACACAATGTGGAGGTGAATTATGCTCATTGAGGACATTAAGCAGATTAATTTTTTGAATATCACAGGGATATCTGATCCCCCATCAATGAATATTTCAAGGAAAATTCGGGTCTATCCTACCCAAGTGATTGCTATAACACTGATCCCCGAGGGGAATTACATCAAGATATAATTCCTTCACAATTGGAATATCAAGAGAACGACTTATTGTTGCTTTACCATATTCGTTTTTCTCAATAATCGAAACTTACTGCGGGCAGAGTAGATCAACAACATATGGTAAATTACGTTGGTATCCGAAAAAATCAGGATACATACCCAAGTTTACTCCTCATCTACGCAGACAACATATGGTGATATCTCCCAAACCAGAATGGGAGTGTGTAGGTTGTTGAGGGCTCCATGATATTGTGGTCAAACTCTCCAATATCTGTAAATGTCGGACCGTTAAATTTATGCATCGCCCGTTCGTCTTGTGGAAGGGCAATTATCTGGTAGATTTGTTGTGGGTCATACTTTGAAAATATAATTGAGTTCATTTTATTTTCTGCCTTTTTTATATCACTTTCACTTGTCCTGTTTCCAATTACAACATGAGGATTGATTGAAATTCCGGAGTCATCAAGTACATCCGGTCGCGAACCTGCAATATATGCCTGGGTCCGTCGCGTGTCAAGTGGATGACGAATAGCCATCTCCTCATCCGAATAATTTAGCGAATACTGGATATGCCTTAAATATTCTTCACTAGAAGGGTTTTTATTCGTATCTAGCCGATAAATTCCGATTTTAGGATCACTATCTTCATTTGAAGCAAGCCAGTTCCAGTGTTCCCAATATTTGCCTACAAGGTCTGCATACCGGTATCCAGGACTATCTGCCAGGAACAGGTACTCGCCCTGCCATCTCTTCTCTCCTGTCATATAATATGCCATTTTGAAAATATCAAGAAGAACAAGAGAGTTTAGTGTATTATCTTCTATGGCAAAATCATTTGTAAAATAATCTCTAGAAGTCTTCCCCCACTTCGTTCCCTGGCCGGTTGCATCTACAAGCTGGTATCCGTTTTCAACCATATGTGTAGCCAGATTTCGGACAGTTTCCCGGATAAGAGACCGGATCTCTTTTTCTTCAGGGTTATTGTCGTCAAGGGTATCATATGCGATTTTATAAAGGAAAAGGTGGCCAATTATCTCATCTGTACTTGTGTCCCCCTTATATACAACATTTGTAAAATTATACGTCCTATTGTTTACTTTTAGAACATCCTTTAGTATAGTTGGAATTTCTGCATTTCCTACTTTAATTACTGGATGATCTCCAGGTTTGTAGTCATACAGACGGTCAGCCTGTGAGAGGACGTTCTGTGTCCCATTGGGATTTCTGCCAAAAAAGAGTCCGTCATCATAGGGAGTCTCCTCAATAGCCGGGAGGGAAAAAGTCCTTGCAATAAATCCCTTCAGGGTTCTTGGAGTTGTTGCCATGGGGCCATCTATTGCCCAATCGTCCGGTGAAACAGGCCCAAGAGAGAATCTAAAACTACCACCAATGTACTGACCAGATTTGTTTGTCCCGGCGTCTACGCCGGTAAACCCAGTATAGTCTGAAGGGCTGCCAGGATAATTCTCAATTGCTTCGATCTTATTGAATAAAAGGTACTTTTCTGATAACCGGTTCCCTTTTCCAATTCTTGTATTGTTCAGGTAGCGAATTCTTGCATCTACCGTCCCTTCTCTCCCTGAAATATACGCAAGTAGAAGAACTGCTTTTAATGGACGTAATGCATCGGCTCTTGCGGTTAAAATCTCTTCCTGACTATATCCTGAACGTTTTTCTTTTACTACTGCATATCGCATCATCTCACCGGCACCATACATACTTGTCCAAAGACCATCGTTATCTGTAATTGATGGAACCCACGACGATCCATTCCATGCTGCCCCTGATGCGAGTCCCATTCGGGAGATTATATTTTTTGTTGTATTGCTCATCAGGGATATCATTATCTTTTTTTACCGCGTCCCCTGATATCATTTCAACCATTTTTTGAAAATTTTCAACAGGATTTGAAGGTCTCAAGGAATAATTTATAACTCTTTTTACGTAATTATCAGAATGAGACGAATTTGCGATAATATTAATGAGTCGTGACTCTGATACATTAGAATCCGCAGTTGAGGTTGCAGTAATCTTAATTATACCAGGTCGTATTGTTTCAAGTCTTCCATAATTATCGATTTTTGCTATGTCAGGAGGTGTTATTTTCCATATTAGTCCTCTCTCGGTAACGAGGGTAAAATTATCGAAGATAAGATTATCATGCCCGCTGTACCATAACACTTCTACAACCCTGCTGTCACCAGCTACCATTTCGCATGGATTGGGAAGGGCAAGAGCAATTTTTACGAGAAATACTGGTTGGAAATCTGTTGAAGTAACTGTGAAAACGGACAAATATACTAAAATGATTGAAAGAATGAATATTTTGCAGTTCTTTGTTTTAATAGGCATATTCTGTCGAAATATTTTCTCATCAGGAGAGGTAAATCTCTTTCTATGTCTCCTGAATGACAACTATTCCTAATAATTAAACATTCACAACCCATACTATTACACACAATGAAGCGGCTGGTACCATACGGGATCATGAACTATGCCGAACTTATTGAAAAAAAGACATATTTCATTGATAAGACCCAATATATCTCAAAATTGGAGGATATTTCAAATCCGGTTTTCCTTCGACCGCGACGATTTGGAAAATCTCTCTTCTGCTCAATGCTCCAATATTACTATGACCTGAAAGAATCTTGCCGGTTTGGTGAACTATTTGGACAGACATGGATTGGAAATCACCCTACAGGTAAACAGAATGCCTATATCGTGCTAAAATTCGACTTCTCTACAATACCGTCTCATGAAACGGTTAGTGGAATAGAAAAGAGTTTCAACCGGCAATGTATTAGTAGCCTGCAACAACTTCAGATGGTGTATCCGGAATACCTCTCAGATTTCTCTGTTAATGTAACTGATACAGCTTCAAATTCAATAAAAATCTTTCTTGATACTCTCGTAGGAAACAAAGCACCACTTGTTTACGTAATCATAGATGAGTATGACAACTTTGCAAATCATCTTATAACCACTCATCAGGATCACCTATATCGGGAACTTACTGCAGATGACAGCTTTCTAAAATCTTTCTTTAAGGTATTGAAAGCAGGCAGGCAGACGGGAGCTATTGCAAATATTTTCATAACAGGAATACTCCCTATTACAATTGATGACCTTTCTTCAGCTTATAATATCGCTGATTTCATCACTCTGCATCCACAGCTCGAAAGAATGCTTGGATTTACCGAAACTGAATTGAACCTTCTACTTGATCAAGTGTACGATGATTATGGATTTGAGAGTAAGACACGGGAGTTAGTAAATGAAGTAATTAAAAGTCAGTATAATGGTTATCATTTTGTAAGTACAATCCAAGAAGCAGCACTCTATAACTCCACCATGGTTATGTATTTTATCAGGGAACTTTGCCGGTTCAATTCCATTCCAAACAATCTCATTGATCTGAACCTTCGGACTGATTTGTCCTGGGTACAACGTATCACTGGTGCTTACCCGGATAGCACTGAGAAGATTGTAAGTCAACTGGCATCGGAGAATACAATCCTGTATGATCAGGACGCTCTGATTTCACAGTTTAACATGTCCGACTTTTTCAAACCTCATTTCTATCCAATATCTTTCTTTTATCTGGGTCTCCTGACAAAAAAAGATGATTTTTACCTCTCTCTTCCTAATCTCTCGATGAAGAAAATATTTATCGAATACTTTAATGATCTCTACCATATTGATGTCTCTACCCGGTATACAGAATTCATGGAGAGATTTGTCACAGTAAAACCTGATATTGCAGACCTTTTCGCCGGTTACTGGCGTGAGTATGTCAGCCAGCTACCTGAAGCTGTTTTTGCAAAAGTTAACGAAAATTTCTACAGGACAACTTTTTTTGAACTCTGCAGCAGGTTTCTGTCAAAGTGGATTACATTTAACATTGAACGTTCATACCCTGCCGGTCGGAGTGATCTTGAGTTCGTAGGGAAATTTAATGAAAAATTTGCCGGGCGACGGTGGGTTATTGAATTCAAATATTACTCAAACACAGAATTTGCAAAGTCCGGGTACACTCCCGATACCTTTCCCCTTCAATGTGAAGATACAAAGCAGATATTAGGGTACGCTCAAGGGTTGAAAACAGAATATCCTGAAGTAAATATTTCACTCCATGTTATCTACTGCATTGGTAATCAGGGATTCAGCGTCTTTAATATTTCTCAAGATCGATTAGTTCTGGAATCTAAACCGGAAAATTCAATAATGTGACCTTTAATAACCTCACTTATAGAAAAGGAATAGATATATTATGCCTGCAAAGAAAACCAAAGAAACGAATATATCTCCTGATATTAATGACCTGGAATGTCCAGTTTACGAATATCCTGACCCATTCTATTTAAAGATTCCAAAAGCCCACAGAGAGCGTTATGCAGAGATAGCAATGCTAATAAACCGTTTTGCTTCACTTAAATTAAATGAAGAGTTAAGGCTCTTATGTTTGTCAATGCTTGCCACGCTTGGAAGGAAAAAAACTTCTCCAATAATGAATGGAACGACGAAAGTCTGGGCTGCTGTTATCATTAATGCTATAGCAAAAGTGAATTTTCTATTTGATAAAAAAAAGAACCCTCATATAAAAAAAGAGGATATTGCTGACATTCTGGATGTAAGTAAATCCACATTGCCTTCCAAAACAAAGGACTTATTGGATATGCTTGAGGTTACATACTTTGATGAAAGATTTTCAACTCAGGAAATTGCAGCAAAGAATCCACTCCGGTTATTATTGTTCCGCTAAATTGGATATACCTGATATATAGGCAATCCCGCAAATTCCCCTTATAAAACGCGTATCGTCCAACAGGTGACGCATATCAACAAATTCGCCCTTTTTTACAACTCTTTTGATATTATTGTTGAGCGTGTCCTGCTCATTATAGGGGACTCCTCTGAAAATAACCCCATGGTTATGAAGATACATTGTCTGAACCCCCCGATTCGCAGGATGAATATAATAAAGTGAAGACAAGGATGACTCATCAAATGAAGAGAGATCGTGTGTCAGGTCAATACCAATTCCAAAACTTACAAGGGTATTACCAGAAAAGAGAGGATCATTTATTAATGCATTCCAGGTGCTGAAATTATCCGGGTCCATAATAGTTGTACCGGGAGGTAAATTGTTTTCAGGTATCGGGGACTGAATGATGCCTGAACTCCTTACCCCTGCTGTTATTCCAATCAATGCAAGTGCAGCTATCCCTTTCGAATTTTCCTTCAGGGATTCCTGATGGAAAATAGTATCATAAATCCTCGAAAGTGAAACGCCTTCTGCATTGTCAGAGATAAAACTGATATATTTTTGGTATGATCCCTGGAGTGCAATATTAAACCCTGTATAAATCTTTATAGATCCTGTATCATCGAGAGGAGTAAAAAAGTCGGGAATGAAATGTCCGTCAGTTGGGACGTACACCATTGAACCATGCAGTGTTATCATCTCGCCAAGGATTGTGCGGGCATTTTCACTATTTTCTGCAAGCGCACCAAGGCCCAGGGAGTAGTCGCAGTCCCTGAACCTGACGGCATGCACATCATCTTTTTTTATAGATGCATGCAGGACATTTCCCAGACTCCCAGTTACCGCGAGTTCTGCAGGTTCATTTGTGCCTTCATGAATTGTGAAAGAGAATCCATCTTCGGACTTTTCGGTATTATTATAAGTTGTGGAATATTCCCTTGCCTTCAGATAAGCTTCATCCAGAGTCGGTGTTATTATAAAAACCTTAAAAAGTCCGGTCATTCTTAAAACTTCTTCAGGAAAAGGGCCGACACCAGATAATATTAATAAGCCTTTGCGCTTTTCGAAAAATTTCTTTGACTCAAGAAGGATTCGAATTCCTGCACTACTCATGTAGGGAGCAAGAGAGAGATCTAGGATTAATACTTTTATTGCATCATTCGTCGCGTCCAGAATAACTCGTCTTAGTTCCTGGGCTCCATAACCATCGATTCTACCTGTTGGACTGACAAGGAGTATGTAATCATCTTTGTGAAAAGAGATTTCCATGGTAAAAAAAAGAGATAATAAATTTATTTTGTAGTCCAAAGTCCATGAACATTGCAATACGCGCGTACTTTAACGTGCGTATCGCTTCCCTTAAAGAAGGCTTCTGGTTTTTCGCCAGGGAGTAAAGCTTCAGTTTTAAGGTTTTTCGGAGTGATAACTTCAATCCATTTTATATAATGTGCCTCTTCCATTGGATGAGGTATAGAACCTATTTTTACTATTATCCCGCCATCTTTTTCTTCAACAACCGGGGCATGTTTTTCAAATCCTGGCTCTTTATTCTTTTCAACGAGCTTTTCCATCTCCTGCCCGCAGCAGACGAGAGTCCCGTCACCTTCACTTACTATCATTACTGTTTTCTGGCATTTTCCACATTTGTATATTTCCAGCATTTTTCTCTCCTCCTTCATGAATTAAAGATCATAATACAATTTAAATGTAAGGTCATAAGGCTTTAAGATTATGGAAGTTTCATATTGTCCCCGGTTTCATCAAAAAGAAAGACCTCTTCTACATTCACTTTAAAAAACCTGGCTATTCTGAAAGCGAGTTCAAGTGATGGATCATATTTCCCTTTCTCGATTGCAAGGATGGTTTGCCTTGTAACCCCCAGGTTTGATGCAAGATTCTCCTGTGTGAGGTCATACATTGCACGGAATACTTTAATCCTGTTCTTCATCAGTATCCCATTCCCCAAATTTGCGAGCATAATAGATCCGAAAACCCACGTATAAAAATATCAGCATAGCAAGCAGCAATAACTGTACAAACCCAAAAACCCGCCAGGGCGGAATTGAGATAGGAGTAGGAAACGGAAACATTGGTGGTGGTGGTGGATGAGGATAGTGACTTATTGCGGGTTCCTGGGGTGGACCTATAATGTTCATGAGAGCTCCCGTTGAAAAAATAAAGAAAACTATCCAGAAGATCTGAAATGTTTTAAGTGCGGCCTTCTCTGTTATCTTTGCCGTCCTCTCATCATCAATAATATCAGTTACATTTCTTCTCGCTACATAGGCAATGATTATTCCGATAAGAACCGAGATTTCTACAATCGGGCCAATATGGTTTTCAAGAGACCAGGCAAGGACCAGGATCTCAATAATAACTATCACACCCAGAAGGAGATAGAAAGTATTTCGTTTCATGTAATATCAGTCGTATTATCTAGTAAGGTTTAGTTTTATAATAATTTCTCTTTTATACTAATAAGAAAATATGTAATGTTTAAAATTTTAAAATAACCGCAGGTTTATATGAGGAACTTTCGAGATGAAAATATTACATAAAACCCTTATTATTATTGGTTCTCTTTTTCTCCTCATTCTCTTCGCAATCCTCCTATTTTCATTCTTTTTTTTCATAAATGGATATTATGGATTTGAAACAAAAGATATGGAATTAAATACTTTGAGGGTCTCAGAAAGTGTCCATGAGGATATTGACGCCCTCGAGAGGACTGGTTCTGACTGGTCTTATTGGGATGACCTGTATTATTACGTTAAAGGTGATTCACAGAATTTCTCACTCGATTCACTTCAACCTAATTTAAATGAAAGTTCATATAATACATTTGATAGTTTTTTTTTATTCAACAATAGCGGAAAATTAATTTTCAACTCAAGGGTTGTAAATCATGCTGCCAGAGTTAACATTACCGATGACGAGTTAAGTGGATTTCTACAAAAAAAAGCAGCAATTCTCAATGCCGACCCATTAAATGATATGATAAGTGGTTTTGTCATTATTCCGAGCTATAATGGTATCGCCCTGATCCATAAAATTTATCCTACAGATGGAAACGGTCAACCTTCCGGGACTATTATTTTATTGCGGAATATTGATGATAATTTTATCGAGTATTTATCCAACCGGACTCATTTGACAGTAGAGGGATATACCTATGAAGAAATTTCATCGCTTTTTCCTTCTGACAGAGTATTAAACTTTTCAGGTCAGGATGAACAAACCCTTATATATCAAGAGGACTCAGATAAAATCATAGGGTTTCTGCCCATAAAAGACCTGAACGGAAATATCTCTTATATCCTTAAGGTTACCTCATCACGACCAATATTAAAAGAATCATTAAATACAATTTATTTTTTTATTTTCTCACTTTTATTAGTTATTTTATTCTCTTTTCTTTTGATATTTTTTATCCTTACAAAGAAGGTAATTAATCCACTTCGCAACCTTGATGCCCGGATTAAAGAGATGTCTGACACTGGGAGTTTAAAAATTTCAATTTCAATTGAAGGCGAAAAAGAGATTTCTGAACTTGCAGAGTCTTTTAATGACGTAATAAAACGAATTTTTTTAGAAGAAAATAAGATCAATATGAGTAAGCGGCTGTACATTGAGCTCGCAGAGCAGATGGACTCATCTGTTATAATCCTTGATTCAGAAAAAAAGATTGCCTATTTTAATAAAGCGGTTAATCTTTACAAAGAAAAACCCGATGAAGTTATATTTTGCCAGGACCTTAAAGTAGGATGTTTATTAAAACTTCCTGATATAATCAATCAGATTCTGTCATCTGGATCAGTCTATGAAAATATCTATAAAGAGATCATCAATACCCGCATTTCAGGTAAAAAAGCAGTATTTGAAATTTCCATTATACCTCTAGCTGACGAAACTGAAACTGCTTACAAGACCGTTCTTATTATCCGTGATATTACAGAATTTATTGAATCCCAGAAAAAATTAAAAAGTGAAGGTTTTTTTCAATTTTCAGAGAATCTGGAGATATTTCAGAATCTTATTCAGGAGACAAACATACCACTATCAAGAATTGATAGTCTTAGTGAATTCCACGAACCACCCAATAATGAAAAAATACAGATTCAGATAAGGGTTATTCGTGATATCATAGATGAGATGAAGAGGACATGGATAAAATCAGAGAAAATCCACAATTTCCTTTTGAGATATTACAAACAAGGATATTATATAAAACAATGGAATGAAAGAGAGAAATCAGAAACGAATATTAAAGGTAAGAAATTATGAAGGTAGATCATAAAAGTTTTATGATATTAACCCTCATCCTTCTAATTTTCTTTATAATTATCGGTGTCATCTCTTTCTTCATTTTCCCCTCAAGTTTTTTTTCTCTTGAAGACCGTGAAGTAAGAATCGATAACACGAGAGTCATGCATGCCTTCGACTACGAACTTTCATATATTAACTGGACTACAAAAGACTGGGCTTCCTGGGATGATACTTATGATTATCTTTTAGGAATCCATCCACAGTTTATTGGTGCTGATTTAACCAATGAAATCCTTATGAGCATGAGAATAAATGACTTTATAGTACTTTATTCGAATGGAACGGTATTTTTAACGAAGTCTGTTGACTTATTAAATAAAAAGGAGGTCCAGGTAAACCCAAATCTTATCAGGGCATTGAAAGAGAATAATCTCCTTAACAAAGCTATTCACAATAATGAGCCATTATCCGGGTATCTTCCGCTTCCTGAAGGATTGGTTCTCATTTCAAGTTTCCCGATTAAAAGGTCAGACGGATCAGGCCCTGCATTTGGCTCCCTTGTTCTATCAAAAAATATTGATGAAAATCTCTTAAATTATATTAAAAATACAACAAAAGTCTCATTTCAGATACTCAAATATAATAATACTCCTCTTTTTGATAATTTTCTTAAAAATTCTAAGAACGTTCAGATAGGGCAGGGAATAATTATTCGGGAGAACCCCGATTATTTATCTTTGTATACTCAGTTACAAGACCTCAAGGGGGGTAAAAATTTCGTTGTACAGGTGAAAAAGGACCGGGTTGTTGCAAACGAAAGCCTGAAAATGGTTATAATACTCCTCTTTATAGTTCTCCTGACAATATCAGCATTAATTACACTTTTTCTTCTTCTTTTTTACATCCTTGTTTATCGCCCGATCAGCCTTCTTAATGTCGAAATCCGTCGAATATCTGCAATGTATTCCTTTCAGGAGAGAGTCAGTGTAAAAGGCAATGATGAAATAGCTTCACTTGCTTACTCCTTCAATAAACTCCTTACAGAGATAGAAAATAAAGAGAAGGCACTTAACTCTGAAACAGAGATGTACCGCCTGTTTGCTGAAAGGATAGATGATGGCATAATACTCGCAGGCCCAGACTATTCAATCCGTTATGCAAATGCACGTGCATCAGTTCTTCTGTCTGATTATGGAGATTTATTGAATTGGTTTGATATTAGAAATTTTTTTGCAAAGGAGTTCCAAAAAAATATAACAGGCCTTATTGAAGAAACACAAAAAACAGGACTAAAGAGAACTATATCCTTATCTTTTGAAAAGAATAATGAAAAATTGTGGATATCAATATCTTTTATTCCTATTCATGATCCTGCCTTAATTGATTCAACACTCCTTATTATACTCCATGATATCACAGAACAGGTTGAATCGGGAATGGAGGTCGCAATAAAAAATCTAGAAAAACTTGAATATGATATGGAACAGTTCCAGGTATTAAATGACTCAATACGTAACCCGCTATCAGTTATATTGGGTATAATATCCCTTTTTCCAACTCCCGTTTCTCAACAGATGTCTGACGATGTCAAAATTATTAATAAACTCATTAATGATATTGATATTTCCTGGGTTAAGTCTGAAAAATTGCATAAATCTCTAAAAGAATATCTAAAATCTTTTAAAAATATCGAATTTGATTGATCTTCTCTCTATTTCCCAGTTATTAGAATATCATAAAAAAAATATAACTATAAGATATGATAGTGACAGTGCCATATAAATACTTTTAAATATTTAAAATTGATCCTTTACATTGTATTATTACCTGCAAAAAAGTAGACAGGAGGTGAACCATGGATAATGAAAAGACACTCCTTCAACAGATTTCAGAAAAGGAAGAAGCACTTGAAAAAAAAGTTATGAATGTTTTTAGCGATTCAGAAGTTCAGATTAGTAGTGCTAAAGAACAGGCTGCACTGATGATCAGTTCCTCTGAAAAACAAGGAAAAGAGGAAGCTGCAGTATTTGAAGATGTGGAACTATCAAAAATTGAAGAAAAGGCAAAAATTCTTGAATTGAAGGGTGAGGACACACTCATTAAGATAAGGCAATCAGGAGAAAAAAATCTGGAAAGTACTATATCGTATATTATCGAAACGGTGACAGGAAAGTAAATATCATGCTTCAAAAAATGCGTTACATTCAGATAGTGGGCCCAAAAAATGACCTGCGAAGTGTTGTCGATGTACTGTACCATCTCGGGACTGTCCATCTGGAAGATGTAACGCACTGTGTTTCACCAAAAGAGTGTGTAATTCGAAAAGTTGATAAGGAGAAGATAATTGATTTTTCTGCAATCCTTATCAAGCTTGGAGGAATCCTCTCTGCATTGCCTAAAATAGCCGTCCCGGATTCAGATTACGGCTTGCTTGAAGAGGAAGCGAGGGCAAAAACTCATGAAGATATCGCAGATTATGCAAATAGTTTAATTTCAGATCTTGAAAATACAACATGTAGCTTTTCAGAGAGAAAAAGTGAAATTATTCATCTAATAGAATCTCTTGAAAGGTACCAGACAATAATAAAAAAAATAGCACCATTAGAAAGCCAGTTACCTGTATTACGCGGTTACGAAATATCAGTAATTCTCATTAACCGGGAATATGAGAGAGTAATTCCCCTTATCGATGAAAACCTAAAAAAAATTACAAAAGGTTATTCTGAACTTATTCAGTTTGATATTGATGAAAATACACTTGCAGCAATAACTGTTTTCCCAAAAAGGCTGTCCCATGAAGTTCATAATTTCATCTATACTCAGAATGTCAACGAAGTTAGAATGCCGGATGAGTACCATGGAATGCCTTTTAGTGAGATTGAAGTTTCTATTGAAAAACGGAAGGAATTATCAAGAAAGGAGATAATTTCAATAGATAATGAATTCATGCTGCTCTCAAAAAGGTATTTTAACAAACTCCTTATTGTGAAACAGATAATTGAAGATATAATTGACGAAGTAACGGAGTACAACAAATTCGGGGAGACAATTTACACTTTTATTATAATGGGTTTTATTCCAAAGAAGAATATGAAAAAAGCAAAAGAAATTTTAAAGTTGCAATATGGTGACAGGGTTATCTTCCAGGCAATATCGGTTCCACATGCAAAGATTGAAGACATTCCGACTTTTTTTGATAATCCGAGGTTTGTCAAACCTTTCGAATTTTTTATGCAGATTGTCACTCCCCCAAATTATCATGAAATTGACCCGAGTCCTCTCTTTGCATTATTTTTTCCTATATTTTTTGGACTCATGGTGGGCGATATCGGGTATGGGATAGTTATTCTTATCTTTTCATTAATTCTTTACAAATTCTTTATTAAATCAGACTGGATGCGTAGTATCTCAAAAATTCTCTTAATCTCTTCAATACCTACGATTTTCTTTGGTTTTCTTTTCGGTGAATTTTTTGGCGATCTTGGGGAGAATTATAACCTGATTCACCCCTGCACAATAGGGGGCATTACATTGAACAGGATTGAGATAATTGTCCCGCTTCTTGTCTTGTGTATCGGGATTGGCGTTTTTCATGTATTCCTGGGACTAACAATTGGAATAATTAATGCATCAAGAGCGCTAAAATGGAGACATGTAGTAGAAAAAATAGGAGTAATTGCCCTCCTTACCGGCATTATAATTACAATTACATCCCTGATGAATGTTATACCCAGTGATTTTCTATACCCGGGAATTATTTTAGTCATCGTTGCGGCGCCCTGTATTGTATACGGAGGGGGGGTACTTGGCACTATTGAACTCATGAGTACAGTTGGAAATATCCTTTCATATTCCCGTATTATGGCGATAGGGATGGCGTCAGTAGTTTTGGCAGTTGTCGCAAACAGACTTGGAGGAGCGATAGGAATAGTTATAATAGGTGTAATTGTAACAATTCTTCTTCATAGTCTTAATATTATTCTTGCAATGTTCAGCCCTTCCATGCATGCAATGCGTTTGCATATAGTAGAATTTTTTCCAAAATTCTATGAAGGGGGTGGGAAAAAATACCATCCTTTCAGAAAAAATACAGAAGAAAAGGAATAAGTAACGCATTAATTGACTTTTAAATTTCGAATCTTTTTTTGCCCTATGACAAAATAGAAATATTTATTTAATATAAACTCATGTTTAGCGATAATCAATTTTGGAGGTGAACACTCTTGGTAGATTGGGCGATACCTATTGGAGCTAGCATTGCATTTGGACTTGGAGCATTAGGAACCGGTTTTGCACAGGCAAGGATCGGTTCCGCAGGGGCTGGTACAATTGCAGAAAAACCTGAGACAAGCGGACTAATAATCGTGTTAGAGGCTATACCTGAAACTATGGTAATTCTGGGTTTTGTTGTTGCAGCAATGATAATTATCATGGTTAAGTAATCCCGATTAATTTTCGGAGGTATAAAAGTGGACTATGAAGGTCTCCTTAATGCATGCGAACTAAGTGCTGAAGAGAGAATCAAGGATCTTATGGGGAAGACATTCTCCAAAGTGACTGAAATTAAAAATGAAGCTTCTGAACAATCAAAAGCTGTCATAGCATGCCATATCCAAAACATGCATGAGAAGATCTTCATTCTTCGAAATGCCAGACTTTTTAAAGCACGTGAAGAAGTAAAATCACGTATTCTTAATGAAAAAGAGAATTATTTCACTAAAGCCTTTGAAATTGCAGGAAACCGTCTGAAAGATATCAGAAACAATAAAGAATATCCGGAGTTACTCTCCGGACTTCTTTTCGAATCTCTTTCTTCAGGGCCTGGACCATTTATTGTCCATATAGACCCACGTGATGAATCTCTTTTAAAAAGTCTGATTACGAATGATCCAAAGATAATTCAAGTCGTTGCCGATATTGAAACAAGTGGAGGAGTGATTCTTACAACTGAGGATAGTTCTATCACATTCTCAAATACTTTTGAAACCAGGCTGGAAAAAGCAAAGATGGTCTTAAAAGAGGAGATATACAAAAAGCTTTCAGAGTGACATGATATGGACCGGGGATATGTAAATGCAAGAGTCAGAGGTATGCGAAGCCGCATTGTAAGCAATGACTTTATTATTCGTCTTATTGATGACCCGGATATCGAATCCTTAATTGATGATCTGGAACTGAGTTATTTCAGGGAAGACATCGAGAGGAGTAGTCTCCTTTATTCCGGAATAAATTGTGTTGAACAGGCCTTACGCCGCAATATTACAAGAAATTTTCAGAAACTATTCTCGCTTGTTGAAGGGAAGGAGTGGGAAAGTCTTATCGAAATATTCCTCTCAAAATGGGATATAGCTAATTTAAAGACGATTATACGCTCAAAAAAGATTCATGCCCGTCCTGATGAAGTTCTTGAGTGCCTTGTACCTGCAGGGTCTCTTGACGAAGCAACACTTATTGAACTGAACCGTGAACCAGATGTAAGGTCAGTAATTAACCTTCTTGCAACATGGAGAATAAAATACGCTATTCCTTTAACAAGGACAATGAAAGACATAAAAGATAGTACGCAAACTTTTCTTCTGGAATATGCTCTTGATCACTACTATTACGATCGGGCACTCTCTCTTCTTTCAAAAGAGACTTATGACAATTCTATCCTCCGCGATCTAATTAAAACGGAAATTGATCTTGTAAACCTAAAAAGTCTGCTCATCCTCGCCCGCGATAAAATTTCACCAGCTGACGCCGAACATATTTACATTGAAGGAGGTAACCAGACAAAAAGAATAGAATTTCTACGAATCCTTGAAAATAATTTAATTGATGATCTTGTTGAGTATTGTAAAAAGACAGGGTATGGACTATTTCAGGACATAAGTAGGGACTCAATACTATTAAGCAGAGTTTCAGCATTTGAAAGAGAGATAGACCGTTTTCTCGTTAAAAAGGGAGTCAGTTGTGCATATAATGATCCTTTAAGTATCGGACTTCCACTTTCCTATTTGTGGGAAAAATTCAATGAAGTTACAAATATAAGGATAATTGCATGGTGTAAAGAGACAGGTCTCACTGATGAACAGGTGAGGGAGGAATTAGTATATGTATAAATTCGTGGTTGTAACGGATCCGGAATCAGCACCTGGTTTCAGACTTGCAGGAGTTGAGGTTATTTCTGCAATCTCACCCGAAGAAGCAAAGAAGGTGATTTCTTCACTCCTTAAATCAGAGGATACTGGAATTGTTGCAGTGAATGAAGATTTTATGCCTTCTCCCGAAGATCCGTTCATGGACAGGATAGACAAATCATTCAGGCCGGTTATTATTGGAATCCCATTCAGGTCGAGGACAGGAACCCGGCTATCATCTCTTGAAAGACTTCTCAGAAAGGCTATCGGATACAACGTGGTGGTGAGGAAATAAATGCAGACAGGTAAAGTCTCGAGAATTTCAGGCCCCGTAATTGTAGCAAAAGAGATGAAAGGAGCAAAGATGTATGATGTCGTAAAAGTAGGAGAATCAGAACTTTCTGGAGAGATTATACGTCTTTACAATGAAAACGCGGTAATTCAGGTCTATGAAGATACTGTAGGTATAAAAGTCGGTGAACCTGTTTCTCTCACAGGGATGCCTCTTTCTGTAAAACTTGGTCCTGGATTATTATCCTCAATATATGACGGGATTCAGAGGCCTCTCCCGGGCCTTGCTGAAATAAGCGGAGATTTTATAGAAAGAGGGTTAACCCTCTCCGGTTTGGACGAAAGAAAACTATGGGATTTTCTTCCGGCCGTAAAAGAGAATAGCAAAGTTATCGGTGGTAGCATCCTCGGAACAGTCCAGGAATATCATATCGAACATAAAATACTGGTTCCTCCTTTTGTTTCAGGTGTTATTGAAGAGATTAACGAGGGAAAATTCACAGTTGATGACCCGGTCTGCAGAATCTCGGGTGGTAAGGCACTTACATTGTCACACAAATGGCCTGTAAGGAAAGGAAGGCCTTTTAAAGAGAAACTAGATATGAATCTCCCTCTTGTTACAGGTCAGAGAATTTTTGACTCCCTTTTCCCGGTAGCCAAAGGTGGCACTGCAATGATTCCAGGTGGATTCGGAACTGGCAAAACCGTATCAGAACAGTCTCTTGCAAAGTGGTCGGATACCCAGATAATTGTCTATATTGGTTGTGGCGAGAGAGGAAATGAGATGACCGATGTTTTAAAAGAATTTCCTGAAATTATAGACACCCGGACAGGTTTCCCACTCATACAAAGGACAGTTCTTATTGCAAACACCTCTAATATGCCTGTTGCTGCACGTGAAGCTTCTATATATACTGGTGTAGCAATGGCTGAATATTACCGTGATATGGGTTATGATGTCGCACTTATGGCTGATTCAACATCCCGATGGGGTGAAGCACTTCGTGAAGTATCAGGAAGACTTGAAGAGATGCCAGGCGAAGAAGGATATCCTGCTTATCTCGCTGCCCGCATTGCTGCATTTTATGAACGTGCAGGAAGGGTCAGTTGTCTTGGACCTGATGCCCGTGCTGGTTCAATAACAATAATCGGGGCAGTCTCACCTCCTGGTGGAGATTTCTCTGAACCAATAACCCAGAATACACTCAGGGTTTCAGGAACGTTCTGGGCACTTGACTCAGGTCTTGCTAACAGAAGGCATTTTCCTTCTGTAAACTGGGTACGAAGCTATTCTCTCTATCTTGAGAACCTTGAAATGTGGTTCACTGAAAATGTCTCATGTGACTGGCGAAAATTCCGAGAACAGGTCATGATTATACTCCAGAAAGAGACCGAACTTCTTGAAATTGTTAAACTTGTGGGTGCAGACTCATTACCTGAGCAGGAAAAATCTATTCTTGAAGTAGCCCGGATGATACGGGAAGATTTTCTTCAGCAAAGTGCGTTTGACCCATTGGATGCTTATTGTTCACTTGAAAAACAATTTCTCATGATTCGTACAATTATTAAATTTTCAGATGCCCTTTCACAAGCGATAGCGAGAGGTGTAAAACTAAAACAAGTGATGGCCCTACCGGTCAAAGACAAAATTTCGCGAATGAAGCAAGAGACAGACCTCGCAATAATTGAAGATCTTATTGCAGAAATTGATAAATCAATCGGGAGTCTGGAGGCCGATCGCGAATGAAGCCTAATCTCGTGACTGTTGATTACAATACAGTTAGTGGTATATCCGGTCCGCTTCTTTTCGTAGATAACGTCCTGAATATTGGATATGGCGAGACTGCTGTCATAACACTTCCTGATGGAGAAATAAGGAACGGCCAGGTACTCGACATATCGGAAGGGACCGCAATTATACAGGTTTTTGAAGGAACAAACAGTACCGACACCGATCTTACAAAAGTACGTTTTACTGGGAGACCTTCAGAAATCGATGTTTCGATTGATATGCTTGGGAGAGTTTTTACCGGGATGGGGAGACCCAGAGATAATGGACCCTCCATAATTCCTGAAGCAAGGATTCCAATATCAGGAAATCCAATAAACCCATATTCCCGGGATAAACCTGAAGACTTCATTGAGACAGGAATTTCAGCTATCGATGCTCTCAACACTCTTGTAAGGGGTCAAAAGCTTCCTATTTTTGCAGGAGCCGGTCTTCCTGCCAATTCATTGGCAGCACAGATAGCCCGCCAGGCAAGGGTGAGAGGAAGTGATGAATCTTTTGCAGTCGTTTTTAGCGCAATGGGGATTACTTATAAAGATGCTGCCTTTTTCAAGAACGAATTTGAAAAAACCGGAGCCCTTGAGAGAGTCGTTTTTTTCTTAAACATTGCAGACGACCCGACGGTAGAAAGAATAGCAACCCCACGTTCCGCTCTTGCAACTGCAGAATTTTTAGCTTTCCATCATGACCTTCACGTGCTTGTAATTCTTACCGATATGACAAATTATTGTGAGGCGTTGAGAGAAATTTCTACAGCACGTGAAGAAGTCCCAGGAAGAAGAGGATATCCGGGATACATGTATACAGATCTTGCAACTATCTATGAACGTGCAGGGAGAATTAAAGGTAAAAAAGGATCAATTACCCAGGTACCAATTCTTACGATGCCTGATGATGATATCACTCATCCGATCCCGGATTTGACCGGTTACATTACCGAAGGTCAGATAGTCCTTTCCCGTGACCTTCACAGGCGAGGAATATCACCGCCAATTGATGTGCTTCCCTGCCTCTCAAGACTTATGAATCTTGGAATAG
This sequence comes from uncultured Methanomicrobiales archaeon, assembly GCA_903926075.1. Classification (GTDB taxonomy): domain Archaea; phylum Halobacteriota; class Methanomicrobia; order Methanomicrobiales; family Methanospirillaceae; genus CAIYHQ01. The sequence continues at coordinate 44,814 of CAIYHQ010000105.1, read as the reverse complement.
GTGAAGGAAAGACACGAATTGATCACAGGAATGTAGCTGACCAACTCTATTCAGCCTATGCAAACGGCAGGGATACAAGAAGGCTTGCTGCAATTGTTGGTGAAGATGCTTTATCTGAACTTGATAAAATTTATCTCGCTTTTTCAGATTCATTTGAAAAGAGATTTATAGGACAGGGAAATATAGGAAGAAGCATAGAGGAAACACTGCAGATTGCCTGGGAACTTCTCTCTACAATCCCACAGGGCGAATTAAAACGAATCAAACCTGAACTAATAAAGAAATATTATAAGCCCCAATCGGAGTGATGAATTGTGCAGCAGTGCAGCCCTACACGAATGGAACTTCAAAAGATCAATTCACAAGTTGTACTCGCAATTCAGGGGCGGGACCTTCTAAGGCAGAAGATGGATGCATTGATCCAGGAATTCTTTCTCATCATGGAATCAGCCACCCGCTCACGTGATGAACTCGAAAAGACTGCAGAGGATGCAAGAAGGGCTCTCCTTATAGCAAGGGCTGTTGACGATACGATAACATTAAAATCAGCATCTTTCGCTACAAAAAGGAGTGTCGTTATCGATATTCACGGAAGAAAAGTTATGGGTATCAATATACCTGTTCTAGAAAAAAAGAGTTTTCGCAAGACTGTTATTGAGAGAGAATATAGTATTATCGGAGTTTCAAGCCGCATTGATGAAACTGCTGAAGCATATGAGAAAGAACTTGATTTAGTGATAGGGCTTGCCGAAACTGAGACTGCATTAAGGAAAATCAGTCATGAAATTGAGATTACAAAAAGAAGGGTCAATGCTCTCGAAGAAGTTGTTATTCCAGAGCTTAAGGAGACCGGGCGGTACATCAGGACAACAATTGAAGAGCGAGAGCGTGAAGATATATTCAGGTTAAAAAAAGTTAAAAAAATATTGCAGAAAAAGAAAGAGAAAATGTAAATTGTTTTTTAATAACTGGATTTATCTTATTCGTTTAACTTTGTCTGTAACGATTAATCACCATGAAGCAGGACTGCATGAGCGGCTGCAAGCCTCGCTATAGGGACACGAGGTCCTGAGCAGGATACATAGGAGAGCCCTATCTGATGGCAGAAGATAATTGATGCCGGATGGCCCCCATGTTCACCACAGATTCCAACATTCATCCCAGGTCTTGCCATACGGCCCCATTTGACTGCCTGTTGCATAAGCCTGCCAACACCTTTTACATCCAGAACCTCGAATGGGTTATCCTGAAGAATATTACTCATGTTGTACATTGGCAGGAACTTGTTCTCAGCATCTTCCCTGGAAAATGAGAAAGTAGCCTGAGTAAGATCATTCGTTCCAAATGAGAAAAATTCTGCCTCTTCTGCCAGATTGTCTGCCCGCATACAAGCTCTGACCACTTCAAGCATGGATCCAAACTTAAAAACCAGTTTGAGATTATAATTGCTTTCAACACTGGTACGGATCTCTTCTACCCACTCCTTCACTCGTTTCAGTTCCTGTGCTGTACAAACCTGTGGAACCATAATTTCTGGGTGAACTTCGATTCCTGCTTTCTGACATTCAGCTGCAGCTTCGAGAATTGCCCTAATCTGCATCTCATAGATTTCAGGAAATGATAACCCCAGTCTGACACCTCTGTGACCAAGCATGGGGTTGACTTCATACATTACTCTGACCTTTTTAAGCATCGCCTCTTTTTTATTGATGACTGCATCGACAAGTTCAGGATCAGTAGGTTCCTGAAGTTTCGGTTTTACATCAAGGTGATGATTCATGAATACAACCGCATCAGAAAGTACCTGCATCCCTTTGATTATGTCTCGAAGATTGTGCAGCTCTTTTATTTCTTCAACAAGTTGTCTTTCAGTTGGCAGAAATTCATGGATAGGGGGATCAAGCAGACGGATAGTTACAGGTCGGGGGGCCATAACCTTATATATGCTTTTGAAATCTTCCCTTTGAATAGGAAGGAGTTTTCCGAGTGCAGCCTTCCGGTCTTCCTGGGTATCAGCAATAATCATCTCGACCATTATAGGAAGCCTTTCTACGCCATTGAACATACGTTCTGTCCTGCATAGTCCAATACCCATAGCACCGTATTTCAGGGATTGCTCTGCATCTTCAGGAGTGTCAGCATTTGCCATTACCTTGAGACGTGCGATGTCGTCAGCCCAGATGAGTATTTCTTTGAGTTCAGGCGAGAATTCAGCTTCTATCATGGGTATTTCACCCAGGTATACCGATCCTGTGGTTCCATCTATGGTGACCACATCACCTTCACTAAATTCATAATCCCCAACTCTTGCGAGGCGTAGATGAATATCAATATCAATACCCTCTGCACCTGATACGCAGGGTTTCCCCATACCTCGTGCTACCACGGCAGCGTGAGAGGTTTTTCCACCACGGCTTGTGAGAATCCCCTGTGAAGCAAAGAACCCATGAATATCTTCGGGTTTTGTCTCTTCTCTTACGAGAATTACACGCTCTCCTTTTCTTCCGATTTTTTCTGCCCGGTCAGCATCAAAGATGGCTATCCCTACCGCTGCACCAGGGGAAGCAGGAAGACCTTTAGCAACAGGTTTTTCGTGATTCTTTGGGTCAAGACGGGGAAAGAGGAGTTGATTGAGGATCTCAGGCTGGATTCGGAGCAATGCCTGACGCTTATTGATAAGTCCTGTCTTCTCCATCTCTACAGAACTTCGGACAAGTGCAGCTGCGTTCATCTTTCCGTTTCTTGTCTGCAGACAGTAGAGAATTCCTTTCTCTATCGTAAACTCAAAGTCCTGGACCTCTCTATAATGTTCTTCGAGTTTCCTGCGAAGCTCCATTAATTCTTTATGCAGTCCAGGCATCTCTTCAGCCATGGCTGAAAATGGTTTTGGTGTCCTGATCCCTGCGACAACATCCTCTCCCTGGGCATTAACGAGATATTCACCAAACATGACATTTTCTCCCGTTCCAGGGTCCCGGGTAAATCCAACTCCGGTTGCAGAATCATTTCCCATGTTTCCAAAGACCATGGCAACTACGTTCACTGCTGTGCCGTTTGCCATATCAGGCGTTATCTTAAACTCCCGACGATAGTCAACTGCCCTTTTACCCATCCATGAGTTAAAAACTGCTTTTATTGCTATTTCAAGCTGTTCAAAGGGGTCTCGTGGAAATGGTTTATGTGTGAAATTCTGGACAACATTTAAAAAACGCTCACAAATATCGCTCAGATCATGAGCAGAAAGATCTATATCCTGTTTGACTCCAGCCTTTAACTTAACTATCTCAAATTCAGTATCAAATTTTTCTTCAGGAATCCCCAGAGCTACTTTCCCAAACAGATGAATGAATCTTCGATAGGCATCATATCCAAATCTCTCGTTTCCTGTCTCTGTGATAAGACCCTGCAGGGTTTCACTGTTCAGACCAAGGTTGAGGATGGTATCCATCATCCCAGGCATTGAGATTGCAGATCCGGATCTTACTGATACCAGTAATGGGTCATTTCTGCCTCCAAATACTTTTTTAGTTCTCGTTTCAATATCAGCAAGGCTGGCATGGACTTGATCAAGCACTCCGTCCGGCAAATTTTTTGCAGGATCAGAGAGATAGGAAAGGCAGGCTTCTGTGGTGATGACAAATCCGGGTGGGACATTGACATCTATCTGCGTTAATTCGCAGAGATTTGCACCTTTACCGCCTAACAATTTTTTATTTTTCCCATCTCCTAGATTAAAGTCGTAGACCCATTTAGTTATCAAAATTTCTCCCAATCCCGTTTTTTGTGAATTACATAATGTGCGATATTCATCTGACTCTATTGTACATCTGATATGTGAAAGGTGCACACAAAAATCCTTTGTCAAAATAAAAAAAATGCATAGAAATTTCTAAAATTTTCTAATAATTATGCGAGGGGAGCGATTCGAACGCTCGAACTCCTACGAGACCAGACTCTGAATCTGGCGCCTTTGACCTGGCTTGGCAACCCTCGCGCCGTACACTGTGAGCCTTCAAAAGATAAAAAAGTGTATGGGTGAAATACGGATAAATCATTTATTTGATTCTATCTTTCGTGTCTCAAGCTCGCGAAGTTCGTTCCTGCGAATTTTTCCGGATATTGTTTTGGGGAGAGTTTCAACGAATTCTATGATACGGGGATATTTGTAGGGAGCTGTGACATTTTTTACATACCCCTGGATATCTTTTATCAATTTCTCTGAAGGAGTGAACCCTGGTTTTAACACAATGAATGCCTTAACAACAAGGCCTCGGATAACATCCGGTGAACCGACCACCGCGGCTTCAGCTACAGCTGGGTGCTCAAGGATTGCGCTCTCGACTTCAAACGGACCGATACGATAACCCGAACTCTTGATGACATCGTCATCCCTGCCTACAAACCAGTAATAACCATCGGAATCACGGATAGCTTTATCCCCGGTATAGAAGAAATCGCCCTCAAAAGCTGCCTGGTTCGCTTCATCGTCATCGAGATAATACATAAAGAGCCCTACTGGACGCGGGTGGAGGGCAAGCGCCATTCTTCCTATCTCACCATCCGGAGTTGGATTACATTCATCGTCATGAAGTTCAACCACCCAACCCGGGGCTGGTTTCCCCATTGAACCATGTTTGGGCTCCATGCACGGAAACGTTCCAATGACAAGTACCATCTCGGTCATCCCATAACCTTCATAGATGGTGAGGCCGGTTCCTTCTTTCCATACCCTGATTACTTCGGGGTTTAGTGGTTCACCTGCACTTACGCAGTGACGCAGTTCAGTGAAATCAAATTTCTCAAGGTCTGCAAGAATTAGCATCCTATAGATTGTTGGAGGGGCACAGAATGTTGTTATTTCATATTTCTCAAGGATCGGGAGGATCTCAGTAGCATTAAATTTTCCCCTGATATCATAAACGAATGAACAGGTTCCCTGAATCCATGGCCCGAAGAACTTGCCCCAGGAAGATTTTGCCCATCCGGTATCAGCCAATGTAAGGTGAAGGTCATTATCTTTCAAATCAAGCCAGAACTTACCAGTCGTAATATGACCAATGGGTAGAGTGTGGTTGTGTACTACCATTTTCGGATTACCGGTAGTTCCTGAAGTGAAATATATGACCATGGGGTCTTCTGAACGCGTTTTCTTCATTCCGGGCAGATTTACAAGATAGTGCGATACGGGAGCAGGGTAATCAAGTTCTACGAGGTAACTAACCCAACCTTCAATTTTTGCATCTACAACAAGCTTGCATAAAAGTGAAGTTCCACTCCCGGCTATCTCATCTACTTTTGAATGGTTTTCTTCATCTGTAATTATCATCTTGATTCTTGCGGATTCTATCCTGAATTTCAGGTCTTTTGGAGTGAGCATTGTAGGGCATGGGCAAAAAACCACACCAAGTTTAATACATGCGATTGCAAAGATCCACCATTCAGGTACCCTGTGTAACATAATTGCAACATGGTCACCATAATTTATCCCATATTTCAGGAGCATATTTGCAGCCTGATTTGAAAGGTTCATCAGATTTCTATAAGTGAAAAATTTTTCTTCGCCTTTCTGGTTAACCCAGATCATGGCTAGTTTATTGCGGTCTTTTAATGCCCATTTATCTATGACTTCAAAACCAAAGTTATAGAACTCAGGAACAGTAAGTTGAAAGTCTTTATACGTCTCTTCGTAATTTTCCATATTATGATGGCTCTCACGCATACAGGATAAAGTATATCTGGTATTACATTAACTTGTTCATTTGAAAAAAAAAAATTAATCCTGGTTCTCCATCCTATTCATCTCCTGCTCACGCAGCTCTTTTCTCTTAATCTTCCCTGAAAGGGTTTTTGGAAGTTCCGGGACAAACTCTATAACTCTTGGATATTTATAGGGTGCAGTGGTCCTGCGGACGTGAGTTTTCAGCTCTTTAATAAGGCTCTCAGAGGGCTCAAATCCTGGTTTTAATACGATAAAAGCTTTTACAACAAGACCACGGATAAGATCAGGTGATCCTACAACAGCTGACTCCTGAACAGCCGGGTGTTCGAGGAGAGCACTTTCAACTTCAAAAGGACCAATTCTATATCCTGAACTTTTAATGACATCGTCGTCTCGGCCAATGAACCAATAATAACCGTCTTCATCACAATATGCCTTATCGCCAGTATAATAATATCCGTTTACGAATGATTCTGCATTTGCTGTTGCATTGTCTATGTATTCAACAAATAATCCAACAGGACGGGGTTTAAGATTTATCGCAAGTCTGCCTTCTTCATTTACTTTCACTTCATTTCCGTCATCGTCATGTAGTCTTACATCCCAAAGCGGGGATGGTTTTCCCATCGAACCAGGTTTATTCGGGAAACATGGAAATGAACCAACGCAGCAGACAGTCTCAGTCTGACCATAACCTTCATAGATGGTAAGGCCGGTTCCTTCTTTCCAGACGCGGATAACCTCAGGATTTAAAGGTTCCCCTGCACTGGTACAGTGGCGAAGTTCTCTAAAGTCAAATTTTTCAAGGTCAGCAAGAATAAGCATTCTATAAATGGTCGGAGGCGCGCAAAATGAGGTTATTTCATACCTTTCAAGGATTGGAAGTATCTCAGTAGCATTGAATTTACCTTCAATATCATAGACAAAGATACATGCTCCCACTATCCATTGCCCGAATATTTTCCCCCAGGCACACTTTGCCCAGCCGGTATCCGATAACGTCAGGTGCAGATCATTTTCATTGAGATTATGCCAGAATTTCGCAGTGATTATGTGACCGAGAGGATAACTTTGGTTTAAGAGCGCCATTTTTGGCTCTCCCGTGGTTCCGGATGTAAAGTATATAAGCATCGGGTCAGTTGCTTTTGTTCGCTTGCTAACAGGCATACTTACTTCTCTATGAGAAACGGGAGCTGGGTAAAGCAATTCATTTTTATAATTAGCCCATCCTTCAAGTTCTCCATCAATAAGAAATTTCACTCTTAAGGTTGGGCACCCGTCGATTACTTCATCAACTTTAGAAGAGTTATCAAGATTTGTTATTATCATCTTGAATTTTCCGGCATTTACCCGGTATTTGATATCCTTAGGTGTGAGCATGGTAGGGCATGGACATAAAACTGCACCCAGTTTGATGAGAGCAATAACAAATATCCACCATTCAGGGATCCTTGGGAGCATCAAAAGGACCCTGTCACCTTTCATTATTCCAAACTTAAGCATGATGTTTGCTGACATATTTGAAAGGCTTTTTAGATCCCGGAAAGAATATTTACGTTCATTGCCTCTCTGGTCGGTCCATATCATTGCAAGTTTGTTTCTTTGCCTGTGCGCCCAGTCGTCAATTATGTCATATCCAAAATTGAAGTATTCAGGAACCTCAATATTGAAGTCCCTGCGGGCCTCATCATAGTCTGTCATATTCAAGTCAGAGGTCATGCATTGTAGAGTTTGTTTTTCAAACTTCTTACTGTTTTTTAACGTGAACTAACACTCCGGACATAAAGATAATCCATTAGTATTATGCTCTGTTCCACCACATAGTGTAGAGATGCAGGAGAAAAAATACGAAACCCTCAAAATTGAGAACATTGTTGCATCAGGCGCAATTGCAGATTCAATTGACCTAATAGAGATCTCTCAAAAGATCCCTCATTGTGAACTCAACACAAAACGGTTTCCTGGTGCAGTTTTCAGAATAGAGAAACCAAAGATTGCCTCTTTGATTTTTTCATCCGGAAAAGTCGTTCTTACCGGTATTCGGGACAAGGAATCTCTTGACGAAGGGCTTAGATTAATAATCTCTGCGATGAAAGAGGCAGGAGTTAATACTTATGATGAACCTAGGGTTGCAATCACAAATATCGTTTGTTCTTATGATATTGGGAAATACATCAACCTTAACAAAGTAGTCATTACATTAAATCTTGAAAATATTGAATATGAGCCCGAGCAATTTCCAGGGCTTGTTTACCGTATCAAAGACCCTAAAATAGTCGCGCTCCTTTTCAGTTCCGGTAAGATAATATTGACCGGTGGAAAAAATATGGAAGATATTAAAAGGGGACTTGATTTCCTGGACCAAAAACTTGTAAATATTATGTAATTTTACCAGAATTTGTGATTTTTAATAAAATTCCGTTCTGCTTTCAGGATCTCACGATAAAAATCGTCACCATCCGCCAGGGTGTTGAGGATTCTGGCTGCATTTTCTGGCCCTACTCCCTTGCCTGCAAGGGCAGTAACTGCTTTTTTCCCGCTTGAGAGCACAATATTAGCATTTCTTATTAATTTTTGCTCTGCCATGCGGTCTATACCCGGGCGCCTCTTTCGTGAAACCAGGTCAAATAAATCTTCTTCATATGGTTTTATTGCTGCAATCAGTTTTGCATTGCATTTTGGGCATGTGGGAGAATCCGGAACACGTGATACAACTGTATGACTGCGCCATTCCCTGCAGTTCATACATGCCAGTACTATCCTCTCCTGTTCAAGCCTTCTTTTCAATGTTGCAAGAACTGCATGCTCTTCACTTGGCGGTGGAATCATATCTCTTGAAGAAAAAAAACCCTCTGTTCCAAGGAGGCTAATAGGTGCAATCAATAAATTAGTTGTACCTTTTTTAATTTCAGACATTACCTGTTTTGCAGATGAAATATCCATATATCTGGAAAAAAGCTCCCTGTAAGCCTCTTTCTGAATTATAGTTCCCTCAAAAAGTTCAGACAGCCTGTGAACACTGATACGTTCATAATCTGCGTCACTATCTATGACCCCGAATTTTTTTGCTATCTGTACAATTTTCCAGCGATATAATGCGGTTCGCTTTAATGCTATCTGAAGAATCGTTTCTATATGATCCGGTTCAGTCCCTTCGATAATCTCAAGAACCTTATCAGATCCAATATCCTGAGGAAGTCTCAGGAAAATCCTGTAAGCATCTATCTCAATACCCACTGTTGTTGCATAACGGGCAGAAATAAGAGTTGATACAACCCGTGCTATTGTCTCATTTGCTTTATGTCCGGCACAAATATGAAGCAAAACGCCATCAGAAGAATATTCCAGGACAATATGGCCGCAATCAGGGACTGGAGAATGAGAAAGTTTCATCCTTGAGAGAAAATTCATGAAAAATTCTAAAGAACCTTTATCTTCTGTATATTCTTCAATACTCTGTTTTGCCCTGATATATCCGACCTCCCGTGCAATTTTAAAAGGTACAGGTATCTGTTCACCTTCCCATGATGGGAGGTCCCCTTTTGCATGTCTTGCGGGTTCAACGGTCAGTCTTCCATCGTCCATTGAAATAACTCTCCAAAGTTGCCCTTTTGTTATAAAAACGGCACCCGTAAAAAGTTCACTTATTACAAAGGACTCATCGAAAGTTCCGACGGTCCTGCGGGATATCATGTCAAAAATTGGTACTTTTTTCTCATCATGGATCATAGAGAGGTTTGAGGCCAGATATTTCCGTGCGCGGATAGTTGTACGAATTTTTTCCCCTTCTTTTCGGACGAGACGGTTTTCAAGCATCTGTTTTATAACGGATTCGATAAGATCTGAGTCAAACTTGAAGGGAGATGCACGTAAAATTATATTTTTTATCCTTTCAGGGTTCTCTTCACCGTATTCAACAAGAAGGGCTGCCACCTGATTTGCAATTACGTCAGCTGCAGAATTTTCTATGACTATATCTTCTATCTGGTGTGCGAGTGCTTTTTTAACTATAACAAGGGATTCGCAGAGGTCATCAAATCCTGTTGAAATGATGGTTCCACGTGATGTTTCCATAAGTGTATGGCCTGACCTTCCGACCCTCTGTATTAACCTCGATACTTCACGTGGTGACCCAAACTGAACCACATGAGATACATGTCCTATATCTATACCAAGTTCCATGGATGAGGTGCAGATAAGGGTCTTAATTGACCCCTGTTTGAATCTTTCTTCAGCATCTATTCTTACTTCTTTTGAAAGAGAACCATGATGTACCTCGACATCACCTCTTTCAAATAATTTATGACCCAGGGCCTCTGCGGTAACCCTGGTATTAACGAAAATTAATGTTGAATCCAGTTTATCTATCAGGTTTTCAAGAGTTTTCGCCTGGAGGTCGAATGTATCTCCGCCATAGATTACATCTATCTTCATCTTTTTTTCCAAAGGCACCTGAATAACCTGAAATGGTCTCTCACTACAGAGATATTTCCCAATTTCAGGGGGATTTCCAACAGTTGCCGATAGACCGATCCTTTGAAAATTTCCGGCATACTCTGCTATTCTTTCTAATGCTACAGCAAGTTGAGCTCCCCTTTTATTACCCGCAAGTTCATGGATTTCGTCTATAACAACGCACTGCACATTCTGCATATGGTTGCGTAATCTTTTACCCATGAACATTGCCTGGATTGTTTCAGGTGTGGTTATTAGAAGGTGAGGTGGAGAAAGAGCCTGCTTTCTTCTCTCACTTTGAGTTGTGTCACCGTGACGGACTCCGACAGACAAACCAATCTCATGACACCACCATTGTAACCGGCCGAGCATATCCCGGTTTAAAGAACGAAGAGGAGTGACATAGAGGACCCGGAACCCTGGGTTTTTTGAGAGAAGCATATTTTGAAAGATAGGGATCATTGCACTTTCTGTTTTTCCTGTGCCGGTGGGAGCTATAATAATAACATTTTCTCCTTTCAGGACCCAGGGTATCGCTTCTTTCTGAATTTGTGAAAACTTATCAAACCCACGTTTCCGGATTGTTTTTTGAATTTCCTCTCCCAATCCTTCAATCATCCTTATCTCCATTTAAAATGCTGACTGGTCCGAGAAATGAACCGTCCGGGAGAATAATTTCTGCGCTTTCTTTGTCAATAGCCCTGGATATTGGAGAAATAGGTCTTTTCAGAGCTTCAACAAGGTCATAACCTGCAAGTTCATTACAGGATGGCATAAAGAGAGCTCTCGTCCCTATTTTATTGTTGACGGCTTTCTTCCCTTCTTTTTTTCCCCTTAAAATATTGCAACTGAGATAAACCGGTGATCTAAGTCCACATCCAACTTCATCGTAAACTGATGCATAAGGGTGATGATGTCCACATATTATCAGGTGCCCTTCGAATTCTTTCGAAGGCAGCGTATGACCATGAAAAAATCCTATATCATTTATTAAAACACCGTCACGTGGCAACATTTCTTCAGAAGTGAGAAACCGATCTATTCCAGTATCATGATTTCCTGGAATAACCTGAAATGAAATTAATTTTCTTAATTCTGAAAAAACTAGTGGAAGTTCAAAATATTCCTGTCGCGAAGTGACAGGGAGATTATGTTTGACATCTCCAAGAATTATCATCCTATCAGCGTCTGAACTTCTTATACACTCCTTGATTCTTTCGAGACGCTCAGTAGTCCTGCTTTTCAGGTGGACCCCGTGGATTGCGAGGTCTGCTTCAATGCCAAAATGAGGATCAGTGATAATAAGGAGGCGGATATCTAAATCAATAACCAGTGCCGGTCCGGAAGCGATAAATTCAAACCTCATAAAATTTTTAAAAGGCCTTTTTGAGGTTGGTAAATCTCATCTTCAGTTATCAGGAATCCAATATTACTGAGAACTTCGTCTTCATTTATACCTTCAATACGTGCAAGGTCCAGTAACTCCTTTAACTCAACTCCTTTCTTTCCCCCTTTTTCAGAGATAATTGATAAAAGAAACTTTTTAGGATCAATTTTCTCGATAATGCGTATCTCTTTAACAGATTGGAGTGCCTTCTTTGTCATTTGTAGATACATAAGCAGATCTTTTTGTTTTATTGAATAATGAGTTATAAAATCAGATTTCCCAATAATGGAATTTTTACCGGATATTACTATATCTAACTCCTTTATCCGTTTTAAGCTAGTAATGGCAGTCCGAATTGTCCACATATCACGAATTTGTCGAGAAATATTTTTTATTGTAAATGCATCAATCAAAATGATTTCTTCCTTTCTCCTTTTATATAAGGCAGGAGAGCCGGTAACCGAGATAAATGACGGAACAGGTAAGCGTTCTATCAGTTCAAGTTCCTCTTTAGGACATTGGGTACAATCCAAAAGTAAAACTCCTGTTGAATCAGTAAATCTTAACCTTTTTTTTTCTTTTGAGAGACTTTGTATTTCGGTAAGTGTGCCACATAGAAATATCTCAGTGCAGAGAGCACCAGTAGGACTTATTAAACACCTGCCATAACCGTTTTTTGTAATAATCAGGTCAGACTCAGTTAATTCTTTTGCAAATATTCTTTCAAAGGCACAAACCATCAATCTTCAAATCTCTATATTCTAAAACAATTAAGCTTATAGAAACTGACCTTTATGATCAAAATTCATTAGTCTTCAGAGGTCTAAAAAATATAGAGAGAATTTCAATATATATGATTACCAGGGGACTTTCGAATGGATGACTCACATGCGATATGGATAGAAAAATACAGGCCTCAAAAACTTTCTGAAATTATCGGACAGGGCCAGATAATTGAGCGACTCCAGTCATATGTCAGGAGTGGAAACCTTCCTCACCTTCTTTTTTCGGGAAATGCCGGCATAGGGAAGACAACAACCGCAATAGCACTCGCAAGGGAACTCTTTGGGGATAACTGGAACATGAACTTCAGGGAGATGAATGCATCTGATGAACGTGGAATTGATGTCGTACGTAACCAGATAAAGCAGTTCGCCCGAACTTCCCCTTTTGGTGAATCCAGCTTTAAGATACTTTTTCTCGACGAAGCCGATGCACTTACAACGGATGCACAGGCAGCTCTTCGAAGGACCATGGAAAGTTATGCAGTTTCGTGCAGGTTCATCCTTTCCTGCAATTACTCATCAAAGATAATAGACCCGATACAGAGCAGGTGTGCAATTTTTAGGTTCAAACCTCTTGTTCGCGAGGATATAAATGAGGAGATAATGAATATAGCAAAAAAAGAAGGTCTGTTTGTGGAACCTGATGCAATTGATGCGCTTACATATATTTCACAGGGAGACATGCGTAAAGCTATTAATGCTCTTCAGGGAGCGGCCATTCTTGGTAACAAAATTAATTCTGATAGAATTTTCTCTATAACTGCAACGGCTCTCCCAGGAGAGATTGAAGATCTACTTAACCTTTGTATGAAGAAAGACTTCCTTGGTGCCGGTTTACTTCTCAGGCACCTTCTATCAGAGAGAGGTATTGCTCCACAGGAACTTCTTTTTCAATGTTACAGGTCTCTTGTCCTCCGGGAGATTCCCGAAGACCTGAAAGTCAGAATGATTGATCACATAGGAGAGACGGATTTCCGGCTTTCAGAAGGGGCAAACAGTGATATCCAGATGGAAGCATTAATTGCAAGATTCGTAATTACTGCACCACAGGCATAAATGGCTGAACTTATTGATGAATCCCAGGACATAGAAGTAACTGATAGAGATGCCGAATGGAGCCGGTTTTTACGCACACGCTACAAAAAGGCGTTGGCAACTCTTTCACGTGAATACCCGTTTTCATGTTCACTCACGATTGATTATAAAGAGATTGAAAGTTCTGGTAAGACTGGAATCCGGCTTGCAGATGAGCTTCTTCTAAATCCCGGAAAAGTTATTGCCGATATCCAGGCATCAATAAGAAATCATCATCTTATAAAGACAAAAGACGAAAAAGAGCAAAATAAAATTAATATTCGTTTTATCAACCTTCCTCGAAAATTATTAATTCGCAATATCCGGTCTGATGATATAGGAAAATTTATCAGTTTAGAGGGGATTATCCGAAAAACTACTGAAGTTAGGCCTAGAATCGTACAGGCAGTTTTCAGGTGTGCAGCCGGACACCTGACTTATAAAATTCAGGGATATGGAAAATTTATAGACCCAGATGAATGTGCTACAGACGGATGTAATTTTAAAAAACTTGAAATTGTAAATAAACGTTCAACATTTGTTGATTCTCAGAAATTAAGGGTCCAGGAGTCCCAGGAAGGATTAAGAGGAGGAGAACAGCCTCAGACAATCGATGTAGATGTAACCGATGATCTGACCGGACTTTTAGCCCCTGGTGACAGGGTCACAATAAATGGAATTCCAAGATCTGTTCAGAAAATAAACCAGAGTGGCAAGAGCACTCTTTTCGATATCTATGTTGAATGCAATTCTATTGAAATAGGCGAAAAAGAGTTTGAAGAGGTTGAAATTGATGAAAGCGATGAAGAAGCGATAATAAAACTATCTAAAGACCCTCTTATTTATAAAAAGATAATCAATTCGATAGCTCCCTCTATCTATGGAAATGAAGAGCCAAAAGAAGCAATTGCATACCAGGTATTTGGAGGAATCCTAAAAGAGATGCCTGATGGCACAAATCTGAGGGGCGACATTCATGTTCTCCTTATTGGTGATCCTGGTATTGCAAAAAGCCAATTACTAAGGTATGTTGTAAAGCTGTCACCAAGAGGCATATATGCAAGCGGACATTCTTCAACATCTGCCGGCCTTACAGCAACAGCGGTGAAGGATGAATTCGGAGATGGACGCTGGACTCTCGAAGCCGGAGCGCTTGTCCTTGCAGATATGGGTGTTGCGGCAATTGATGAGATGGATAAGATGCATAAAGATGACAGGAGCGCTCTACATGAAGCTATGGAACAGCAATCAGTCAGTGTTGCAAAGGCAGGTATTACTGCAACGCTTCGTGCCAGGTGTGCCCTTCTTGGGGCAGCAAATCCGAAGATGGGGCGCTTTGACGAGTATGTTCCTATCCCGGAACAGATTAACATGCCTCCATCTCTCCTCTCCCGTTTTGACCTGATATTTGTGATGACGGATAAGCCAAACCTTATCCTCGACCATGCTATTGCGGAGCATATTATTCGTTCGCATTCAATTGGAGAGGTAATAGAGCAGCATAAACGTTCACCCATAACAGGAGTGGATGATGATTATATTGAGCAGCAATTACGACCGGTAATGCCCGAAATTGATCCTTCACTCTTCAGAAAATATGTTGCATATGCAAAAAGGAATTGTTTCCCTTTGATATCCGAAGATGCAAAGATAGTTCTAATCGAGTATTACATGAAATTGCGTAGTTTTTCAAGCTCTGCAAATCCTGTCCCTGTGACTGCACGCCAGCTTGAAGCACTGGTGAGACTGGCTGAAGCGAGCGCACGCATCCGGTTATCTTCTACTATAGAAAGAAGTGATGCAGAAAGAGTGGTTAATATTGTTGAAAAATGTCTGCGTCAGATAGCATATGATTCAAAAACAGGAACTATTGATATGGACAGGGCTATAACAGGATATTCAAAAGGAAAACGTGCCCTTGTTCATGATATTAAAAATACAATCAAAGAACTGTATGATATAGAAGAAAAAGCAAGAATTGAGGAAGTTATCAAGGTTGTAGCAAAACTGGGTTATTTACATGAAGATATCAGTCACCAAATTGATTTATTAAAAGAGGCGGGAGAAATTGTTGAACCACGAAAGGGTTCTATAAGGTTGATCTGATCTTCATTTTTTTTCATTCATTACATTCACTGGTGTTTTATACTTACAGAATAACCCTCTTTCAGCTATGATAAATGATAGTGAGCGGGCAGCTTTCGAAGCAGGAATTAAATTAGGAGCGCTCTATCACCAGTGGGTAGGAACACCGGTCTCTATTGAAACCGCTGAGTATATCGAAGCCGCAATAGAGAATAGTGTTAAGCTTCAGCCAGGTGTCAAAAAAATTACCGCAAGGATTGATCGTTCCCTTATCCAACCTAATTCGTATGGCTATAGTGAAATTGCAGGTACTATGCTTGATATCGTTGTAGAAACTGAAATAGGGGGAGCAAACTGTAAGGCAAAATTAAAAAAGGTTGATGATTACCCCCTTATGGAGATAATTGAAATTGGCAGATAAATCAAATTCTTTTCCAATAACCGATGACCATATTCATATCGATAAAAGGAACGGGAGAGGATTAAAAGCCGCAAAGGACTTTTTGAATAGCGGGGGGACTCATATCTTCCTTGTTTCAAAACCTTCCTCATCATTTGGATTTTCCCCTGTAGATGGTGAAAGTTATAGAAAAATCTTTGAAGAAACTCTGAACATTGCTGAAGAGATAAGGGAAACAGGATTAATTGTTTATCCTGTCCTTGGCATTCACCCGGCAGAAATATCCTGGCTTTCTTCAGAAACAAGTCTTCAGCGTTCTGAAGAGATTATGAAAGACGGACTTACCCTGGCGGCACAATTTGTGGAGGACGGCTCTGCAGTTGCCTTGAAAAGCGGAAGGCCTCATTATCCTGTCACCGATAACATCATGGATGCTTCTAATCGCATTCTTACCCATGCAATCAGCCTCGCAACGGATCTAGGGTGTGCTTTACAAATACATGCAGAGTCAGGTCCGTGTGAGGATATTATCGATATCGCAAATAATTATTCGATGCCTGTAAAAAAGATAGTCAAACACTATGCCGATAAAAACACTCCTCTTTCGCCCTCCATTATTGCAAAAACTGACTTAGTCAGAGAGATCCTGCTTTCAGGCAGGGAATTCACTTTGGAAAGTGATTATATGGATGAGAATTCGCGACCAGGTTCGGTTGTCGGGCCTAAATCTGTGCCAAGAGTTACAAAAGTTATGATTAATGAAGGGTCCATGACTGAAAAAACCGCTTTCAGAATTCATTCAACCACCCCATCAGCAATATATGGGGTAGATATTGAAATTTGATAATCAATGAAACCTATAAAAATAATATAAGTACCTTTCCTACAATTTTTTATTTATAAAATCCCATGTTAAGTAATGTACCTGAAGGTCCACAATATTTCATCAGGCAATGATATTGTAGCAGTATGTGACCGTGAACTTCTTAATACTACAATCAGGGATGGGGAGATTTGTATCACAATTTCTGAAAATTTTTATGGTAATACTATCTCTACAGAGGAATCAGTTATAGATGCCATGGAACACGCATCAAACCTTAATCTCATAGGTAATCGGGTTATTTCATTGGCCAATTCCATAGGAATAATTGATATTAACTCATGTATTTTTATTAATAAAGTCCCTCACGCCCAGGTATACAGGATTTAAATTATGGATATAAAAGATGCAATCTGCCCAAAATGCGGGCAGTTATCAAATGATGGAAAAATATGCGCAAATTGCAACTCTGTTCACGAGTACTGGGTAATAGTACCTGAACGTTTTTTTATTACGGTCTGCCCGACCTGCGGAGCATATAAAATTGGGTCACATTGGGAAGATTATACTCATAACCCAGTTGAGTTTAGCCGGGAGCAGTTAATCCACCAAATTCAGTTCAATAAAAATGTAAATTTACCTGAAATTATACTATCAAATTTCATCGAGGAAAGCTCAAACCGGGGAACATTCATAGGCTCAGTAAAAGGAACTGTAAATAAAAAGGAAAAAGAAGAACCATTCAGATCAACAGTCACCTTTAAAAAAGAACAGTGTGATCGTTGCAACCGGATAAGCGGAAGCTATTATGAAGCAATAATCCAGGTGAGGGGAACTGACAGGCAATTGTCCCCGTTTGAAAGTGAACTCGTGAAAAATATTGCATACGAGACTGAAAAAGAACTTCACGAGGCTGGAAACCGTCTTGCATTTATTGCATCAATAGATATCGATAAAGAAGGAATGGATATTATTGTTGGTTCCCAGAATCTTGCCCAACAAATAATACAATCGCTTAAAAACCGCCTGGGAGGAAGATATACCACTCATCCCAAACTTGTCGGGGAGAGAGCAGGCATACCGGTTTACAGGATAACTTATTCTTTTCGCCTCCCGTTATTGAGAAGAGGAGATATTATAAAAATCAAGAAAAAATTTGCAGAAGTCCTCTCACCCGGTTCTAATGAATTCCGGTATACTGACCTGAATGATGGTTCAATACGGGTGGGAAAATCGGATGATGTTGAATCTGTGGTTGGGAACGTTAACAACGCCTATGTTTATATTGTCGTCTATGAAGATGGTGACATATTAGGGCTTATGGATAATGAAAAAGGTATAACCAAAGAATTTAAAATTCCGCGGTGGAGACACTTTAACATTGGAGAACAGGTTCTTGTCCTAGACGCCGAAAATGAGTCTATCATTGTAGGCTGATAAATGCAGGTAAGAATTATTCCCAAAAAAAATATTTCACTCAATACTCGAGAACCATGGGTTGACCATTCCCGTAGGATTTATGTTAACAAGGATATTGCATATATTCCTGTGCTTCCTGGCTTTGAATCTGATTCACTCCTTGCACCAAAAAAACCATATCAGGGAAGAGGTTACCAAAAGATAGGCGACCAGATAATTATCCATGGTCCAAGACCTGATGCTACTGAAATAAAAAATCTGGTGGAATGGGAAAACCCTAAAGCGGTCCTTTGGCTTCAGTCCATCAATGGAGATAAAAGGATTCCGGATGTTATGCTTCTTTATGGAGTGCCAGGAGTTACTTGTATTAATGAAGATGGAATCGCTTATTGTATCGATCCAATGAAAGTGATATTTTCCCAGGGAAACAGATCTGAGAAGAGGAGGCTCGCTACTCAAATCAGGCCAAAAGAGAGAATAGCAGACATGTGTGCAGGAATTGGATATTTTACGATAACGGTTGCTAAAAGAGGTGCCAATGTCGATGCAATAGAAATTAACCCAGAATCATACGAATTTCTATTGAAAAATATAAAAATAAACAAAGTTGCGAATGAAGTGAATCCTATATGTGGAGACTCGAGAAAAAATTTGAGAGGATTATATGACAGAATAATAATAGGTCATTTTAACTGGAAAGATTTTCTACCGTCTGCTTTGAAACATACGAGAGAGTTATCTATTATTCATCTTCACACAATTGGAGAGAGCATAAATGAAATTTTATATTTTATAACCGATTCAGGGTATAAAGCCAGGATATACGAGAGTAAAGTAAAAAAATATGGTCCGAATGTCTGGCATATGGCATATGACCTGAGACTGATATAATGACAAGGATTTTGGAAGGAAAACTTATCGTTCTGGGTGTAACAGGAAGTATAGCTGCTGTGGAAACAGTCCGCCTTATCCACTCTCTTCGCCGTAAAGGGGCAATTGTCCAGCCGGTTATAACCGAAGCAGCTACAAGAATAATTCAACCTGATTCTCTTACCTATGCATCAGGGAGAACAACAATTACCCGGATTTCAGGTCATGTTGAGCATGTAAAGTTTTGTGGAGAAGGGGGTGACGCATCCTTACTCCTTATTGCTCCTGCAACAGCAAATACCATTGCAAAAATAGCATGCGGAATTGATGATACACCAGTTACTACATTTGCAACTACTGCGTTAGGTAGTGATATTCCAATAATTCTCGCTCCAGCAATGCACGAAAGTATGTTTCGGAATAAAATTATTTTATCACACTTAAAAACACTTACTTCACTTGGAATTTCTATTGCAGGACCGAGATTTGAAGAAGGAAAAGCAAAAGTTGCGGGCGAAAGTACTCTTATAATCTGGTGTGAAAGAATTCTCTCTGATTCAAAATTAAAAGGAAAAAAAGTTCTTATTACCGGTGGCAGATGTGAAGAGGCTGTCGATGATGTCCGGGTCCTCACAACGCGGTCTACAGGAACGATGGGAAAGGAAATTTCCCTTGAAGCATTTCGTCTTGGAGCAGAAGTTACACTTATCCATAATGGAGAGGAAATTCCTGGAATAAAAAATAAACATATCATTACAGCGAAAGATATGGAAAATGTAGTATTGGAAGAGATAGAATCAAATCAACCCGACTATTTTATCAGTGCAGCAGCGATATCTGACTTTATTCCACTTCAAAAGGAGGGAAAACTTGATGGTTCACTCGAAACTACCATTACCCTCCTCCCGTTCCCCAAAATTATTGACAAAGTGCTGCAAAATGATAAGATCTTTGTTATTGCATTTAAATTAGGTAGAAATCCTGTAAAAGACGGGATTTCACTACTTCAAAAGGGAGTTCGTCTTGTAGTAGGAAACAGTGCTGAAATGCCAGGAGCAAAAAAAGGCGAAGTTATCTTTTTGAGAGAAGGACAGAAAGAACATTTTTCAGGTACAAAAGAGGAGATTGCGCACGAACTATGGCAAAGAGTGTAACCGCATTCTGTCCGGGACATATCTCTGGTTACTTTTGTCCGGTTTTCAGGGACTCTATCTATGATTCAGGAAGTATGGGTGCAGGAATAGTAATAAGTGAGGGTGTTACAGCTATTGTGACCAAATCTGATAAAAACCAGATAATAATTGAACGAAACTGCAGGGAAGGGAAATGTATTGAGAAAATATCCGGGTCCAGAACTATTGAATCCCTTCTGCAGAAACTTAGTGTGACTGCTTCAGTTGTAACTCAGACTTTTCTACCACTCTATTCTGGTTTTGGATTATCTGCTGCTTCATTACTTGCAACAGCAATCGCATTGAATGAACTTTTTTCACTCGGTCTTAGTGAGAATGCCATTTCACAACTTGCCCATGAGATTGAAATTATCAATAAAACAGGTCTTGGTGATGTCTCTGCATCAAGGGGAGGAGGGAGGGAGTGGAGAACGAAAGCGGGTATAAATGCATCTGTAAAACGCTCATTTGACCTCGTGAAACCTATCACAGCATTAACACTGGGTGCTCTTTCAACTAAAGAAGTATTATCAAGTGAGAAAGGACTCGAAAAAATTAAGGAGGCCTTTCCTTATACTGAACCTGCTACCCCTGAAGATTTTTTTTTGCTCTCTCGTTTATTTGCTGAAAATAGCGGACTAATCCCAGACAATTGCAAAGAAGTACTAAGGGATTGTGACAGTCGAGGGATTTATGCAAGTATGACGATGCTTGGACATGGAATATTTGCATATGGTACAGATGCGCAGAATATCCTGTCAAAGTATGGAGAACCGATGACCTTGATAATGTCAGACTCCGGACCTAAGATCCTGATGTGAAATTATGATTCCGAAAGATCACCCCAGGTACAAATCTCTAATCATCCGTGAAAGACTTTCAAAATGTGCAATGTCCGGGATTGTTTCACTTGAAGGGCTGACCGCTCACGGCCGGGGTGAGGCGTTTGATTATCTCATTGGTGAAAAAACGACAGAATCAGCACTTATAGCAGAAAAAATTGCTGCTAATTTACTTATATTAGCAAATAAACCTGTAATTTCTGTAAATGGAAACACTTGTGCCCTTGCTGCCGAGGCAATTGCAGAACTCCAAAAAATCACAGGTGCATATGTCGAAGTCAATCTCTTTCACAGAACAGAAGAAAGAGTTTTAAAAATTTCTAATTTTCTTGAGGGTAAGGGAGTATCAGTTCTCAAAGGTAATGTTGTAAAATACCTGCCCCTGAGCCATGACAGAGCATTATGCTTTACGGAAGGTATACCTAAAGCAGATGTAGTATTAGTTCCGCTTGAAGACGGGGACCGGTGCCAGGCGCTTGTAGAGATGGGAAAAACTGTAATTACAATCGATCTTAACCCACTTTCAAGGACGGCTCGTTGTGCCCGGTTAACTATTGTTGATGAACTCACAAGAGCCCTGCCAAATATAATAAGATATGCTAAAGAGATTAAAGAGAGAAATAATACGACTGAAATAGAAGAGTTTGACAATTTTTATTTTCTGCAAAATGCTATAGATAATATGATAACGAGGCTTAATTGTGCTTTGGATTGAAAAATACCGTCCTCAAAAATTATCGGAAATCCTGGGGCAGGAAGCGATAACTACAAGGCTTTCATCATTTGTTGCAAAAGAGACACTCCCCCACCTACTTCTTTCAGGATCACACGGAACCGGGAAGACTACAACTATTGAGTGCGTTGCTAATGAACTCTACAGTGGGCATGCAGAAGAAAATCTTACAATAATAGAAACTGGTGACATGTTCCAACAGGGAAAAAGATATCTGGAGAATAAAGAAAAATTTTCGCATATATATGAAAAAGATAAAGCACTGATATGGAATTTTAAAAAAATAGTTAAAGAATTCTCTAGATTAAAGCCTCTTGATACTGAATTTAAAATACTCGTTTTTGAAGGTGCAGAAAAGCTTCCACGTGATGCTCAGCAGGCATTACGCCGGATGATGGAAAGCACATACAAAACCTGTCGGTTTGTCTTTGTTACCTCAAATCCAAGTGCAATTATTCCGGCTCTGAGTTCAAGGTGCCTTCCATTCTTCTTTCTCCCACATAATGACGAGACAATTATAAAAGTTCTACTCGAAATTATCGATTCTGAATCTGTTCCACAAAATTTGTTAGCTGATGGTGATACTCTTCCATTAATAGCAAGGGCCTCTAATGGTGATCTTAGAAAAGCTGTACTTATTCTGGAGGCTTTGTTTCGTGGCGGATCTCTGGACTTATTAAAATTAATCTCCCGTAAAGGAATAATTATTGCAGAATCAGCGTTTTCAGCCATGATGAATAATGATTATTCAACAGCTAGAAGAAAAATTGAGACATTAATGCTGGAATATGGGTATAGCGCACAAGAGGTATTACAACTGGTCAGAAGATCAATTGAACTTGAATATTATGATCCACATCTTATCTGCCTTATAGCAGATACTGATTACAGGCTGTGCCATGCAAATAATGAATATATCCATATGAACGATCTCGTCGCACATATAGCCAGGAGGTTTTTTAATGAAAAGAGCGCTGCATAAAGTAAGAGAGCATTATGACGAGGTTGCAGGAGTGTATGATAACCGCTATGATGCAGAAAGAGGAAAATTATACTATACTCACATTTCTGATACGATTCTCTCACTAATCCCAGGTAAAGGTTTTTTGCTGGATATAGGATGTGGCACCGGACTCTTTACTGAAATATATAATACACGAGGTGAAGCTGCAGGTCTTGATATATCAAAAAGAATGATTGAGAGAGCAATAAAAAGACTACCTGACCATTTTTTTGTTGTAGGGACCGCTGATCACCTTCCGTTTGAGGATGAAATTTTTGATACCTGTACAAGTCTTCTCGCCTTTAGTTATCTTGATAATCCACAATCAATGCTTGACGAGGTTTACAGAATATTAAAGCCCGGGGGAACTCTCGCGGTCTGTACACTCGGTAAAAACCTCTTCACCTCCGGACTTCCTGCAGTCTATTCTATCGGAGAGATTCTTAAAGTTAAAAAAATTGGCGTCGGCTCCTTTGGTGAACATTATTATTCAACAAAGGAGATGTATTCGCTTTTTAAAAATGCCGGTTATTCAGATATTGCCATTAAAAGATGTTCTTTTGCTCACATCAGCCTTGTCGACCCGCTCTTTGACATTGCAAGAAAAATGGAATCTTTTATAGAGGAAAAATTACCCTATCTTGCATATAACATCTGTGCAAAAGGTGTAAAATAAGACATTAACTCTTTTTTAACATATTGATAACTTTATTTTTCTTTTCGATTGATTGAAGAGCTGCCTTTTCGACACGATCCTTCATCTCTTCAAAATCTCTTTTCTGTTGATCCACTACTTTTTTTACAGGAGTATAAGCTGATTCCCTGAATGCCGGAGAAAAATCGATAATTTTTCCATCTCTCTCGAGAATTGACTCTGAAGGTCCTTTTTCTATATATCCCACTTTTTCTGATCTGACTCCGATCCGGGTGAGAAGATCTTGTACTTTCTCTATTACCTGATCCGGTGCTATAATTAAGAGAGAATCGATAGAGACACCCAGGGGATCAATTTCAAATGTGTCCAGCATATACAGGACCTTTTCATCGATAAGGGAGCGTACCATCCTGTCATCGATGACTACCCTGCATTTTGCCGTTTTTGAGAGTTCATGAGCATCACCGCGAAGACCGCCATTCGTAACATCCGTCATTGCATGAATGCCTGTAAAAAAGGGTTCTTCCATCAGGGCTTTACAGGAATTGAGGAAAGTCAGGTTTAAAGTTTTTTCCACCACTTCATGCATACCGCCATAAATTGCGGCCGTAGTTATTGTTCCCCCCCCTGCCCCTTCAGTCATAAGGATAACGTCACCTGGAGTCGCATCACGCCTTGGAGTGAGATGTTGTGCTATACCTACTGTTCCCACGCAACCGGTCATTCTCTCTCCAATAACCATGTCGCCCCCAATTCTTAGTGTTGAACCTGCTACAAGAGGCACTCCGGTCAATTCCCCTACACAACTTATACCTGCGGTATAATCAAAGACTTTTGAAACATCTCCATCATCTGCAACATGGATATCTGAAAAGAGGAGGACGGGTCTTGCGCCCATTACATAAACATCACGTAGCGTGGCACGTGTGGCATGGAATGCTGCAAGAAATGGAAAGTCAGAGAGGCGGGAGTGCATTCCATCAAGAGTGCATACAATATATGAATCACCGGATTTAACTACGCCTGCATCATCCATTTCATCGACTCCAATGCAAGCGCCCTGGTTTCCGATAACTTCTGATATTTTTCTATGTGTAAAAAAATCACCAGTGCCTCGTGATCCTACGCCAAACTCACCCATGGTAACCCCGGATTTGTTATCAAAAAAAAGATCTCCACTAAGCGACAAGGTCAACCGGACTTCATCAATTACTGCCTGCGCAAGTTTTTCTGCATATGTTTTATCAGCCTTTTTGAAATTAAGAATCTCACTTACTAGTTCTTTTGTTATTACCGCATCAGGTACTCCCTCTTTCAATTTCCGGCGGGTAAATCCCTCAAGGTCCATACTACAAATGTGGGAAAGAAAAAGGTAAAAGGTCTTCTTAACTAGGTTAATGTTTAGGATTAACTATGACAGTAGCACTTGTG
Source organism: uncultured Methanomicrobiales archaeon (assembly GCA_903926075.1). Classification (GTDB taxonomy): domain Archaea; phylum Halobacteriota; class Methanomicrobia; order Methanomicrobiales; family Methanospirillaceae; genus CAIYHQ01. The sequence continues at coordinate 19,961 of CAIYHQ010000105.1, read as the reverse complement.
GTCAATAAACGTTGTATAGTTTTATTATTTACAACATGGTTTATAGCAGGAATTGTACTTTGTTCTTTGTAACTGACTGAATATCCATCCGGGAAAGTGATGGTAGTCAGACTGGGAGAGAAATCAGGATTGATAAGATGTGCAAACCAATATTGATTGAGGACCTTTTCTGCACTTTTTAATGAAATTTCAGGTGTATTATATGTGGTACGGTTTTGCTCTTTTTTAACATCTGCCAGTTTCTTAATTGTCATAGTGAGACCGTCATTCCGGACTGATTGTACAGTTACTTCTTTCCCAAAATTCTTCACAATACTATCTGACAAAAGTTTCGCAGGGTCAGAGATCTTTAAAAAAATTGCCATATTTTCAATCCATGATAATGCATATGAGAAATTCACCTGTGCATCACCATTTTCAAGTACCTGAATTGCAAGTGTCTTTGCAGAGAAACCCTGGACCGGTGCTGAGCATATCAGAAGAAATACAATCATTGCTGCAACCAGAATCCGGCTCATGTTGTATCTATACATCATACCATTACATAAACATTTTTCCCTTTTCCTTGTTCAGATCTGAATAGATGTTTTCTCTTCTCCGGAGTAATTGATGTGAAAAAGAAGATATTCGCGATTGTAGCCTTAATTATCTGGATTTATATAATTTCAATGATAATGGTCCTTGCGCGTACAATGAATCTGGAAATCTTCTTTGTGCTTGTACTAATTGGCCTTCTTGTCATTCTTGAACTTTCAGACTCAGCATTTGTAAGCCCGCCACACATACTTAAAATGAAATACATAGCAGCTATTGGAGTGGTAATTTTCTTTATAATTGTTGTGAGAAAAGTTCTGGAGATAATAAACGGATGAAAGTTCTGAAGTTCCTTGTAATTATTGCAGGAATAATTGCCTTAATCATTCTCTCTCAATATGTAGGAAATACTATTCTTTTCTCACCTAAGCCGGAAAATGAGAGGACGATTTCGCATTCAGATTTTTTGATACTCACTCCAATTTCTGACAGTCAGAAGCATGCGGTCGAACCACTGATAAATGAATTTTTTGGATCAAGCGCAACTGTTGTTTTATCGATAAAAGCAAAAGACTTTAATAAGGCAGAAAAGTCTCTTCAGGACCTTGAAACTGCTTCAAATTCATTTGAGAATATAGTGGTAAATCTCGACCTTAATGGAACGGATATTGAAACATTTAGAAATGAAAATAAAAAAAGTATTGAAGATCTAAAGTCTTTATATCAAGATTCATCAGAATTTGAAAATTTAAAGAAATTGTCATTAAATGTTGATAACTCATCTGACCCGCAGACCGTCTATTCTGTTTCTTATCAAGGAAAGGCAATCCGTGACAGAGTTAAAAATTCATATGAAAGATTTAAACAAGGGTATCAGGATTTGTCTGAAGTCAGCTCAAATCTAAATATATCCAATACTGAATTTAACAACACAAATAATGAATTTTCAGCGATTGTAAATGATATTGATGAATCTTATCAGGAGGAAGAGAGTAGAGCAAACGATCTCCTTTTTTCCTCAAAGGAAAAACTTTCACTCGATTCTTTAACTCTTTCAATCTCACCAAATGAAGGGAATTATGGAGATATGCTTGTTTTTTCAGGTTCAATGCATGGAAAAGGAGAAGTCGGGAACCGATCGGTTGATTTAATAGTTGACAGTCGCTATTTACAAAATGTAACTACCGATGATCACGGAAACTATTATTTTGATTATGTTGTAGATCTTATAAATCCTGGTTCACATCTTGCCTTTTCTGAATATCAGTCTCTCGCTTCTAACATCTCATTTTTTTCAATCAAGAAATTAGATACAGAAATTATACTTAATGCAGAAAAAAATTACGAGGGGAATATCAGTATTTATGGGAATCTTCTTGCAGGTCAGACACCAGTCATTGATGTTCCTATAACTTTGAAGATAAACCGGAAAAATTTTTCACTTCTCTATACTGATGAAAAAGGATTCTTTCATACAAATGAATCCTTCAAACCAGGAAAGATTATTATCTCAGCGGAATTTTCCAATACATCTTTTCCGCTTTCACCCTCTAAAAGTCGAGAAATAACAATAATTTCAGGAAAATCTGATAAAAATATAGGGGACCAGATAATTGGCTTTATATCTATCAACAAATTGCAAATACTTATTGTTCTATTGATATTTTTTATAATTGTTTTTGTATTTATATTCAGAAAAAAATGGATAGCATCAAAAGAAAATAAATTAAAGCCTGAATTCTCTCAAAAAACTATAAATCCCATAACTGACAAGGCATTGCCGGAAAACAAGCCAGAACAGGTAAAAGTTGAAGAAAAAAATAAAATAGATGAATTGAAAGTTCCAGAACTTCAAATCATTAAAGAGGAGACAGATAAAAAAAAGAGAGAGCATTTCCGTGATATCGATACAATTGAGATGCACATGAAACTTTATGAATCACTAGTCAAAAATGAACCAAGAGATGCAGTTCATCACCTATTATCTGCTCTTTTATTAAATATTACAGATTCGGATAAAGTTGAAAAACTCTTCTATCTCACTCCACGTGAATTAATCTGGTTTTTAGCCAGACGATACAATTCTGATGCAGTAATCCTGTTTATAGATGTTTATGAAAATTTGAGATACGGAAGGGATGGGAATCTGATTGATCTTGTTTTACTGGATTCGCTTTATTATTTATTTGTCAGTGGAGAGTTGAGCAATTGAAAATTTCTATGCTCGTAATTCTCATAATTATTTTTCTTACGGGCAGTATTACTATCATTCATCTCACTACGACAACGATGGATTTCAGCAGATATAATCCATATTGGAACGGAACAAGTATTTTCTTTGAAAAGGCCAAGTCGTATCATGTTAAGGAAATTTCGTCTATTGGAAATATTGAAGGCCTGAAAAATTCATCATTATTGATAATCTCCCCGTTACAGGATTTTAGTGATAATGATGCAACATCAATCAGAAAATTTTTACAAAATGGAAATTCTTTATTTCTGATAGACGATTTTGGAACAGGAAATAATCTTTTAAAATTGTTGAACAGTCATATTAAAATCTCATCCTTTGCTTTAGCCGGAGTTGACAGAGATTATAAGGACCCAGCCTCTCTCATTGCATATTCATTGAACAAATCCAGAATTACTAATGGGATTGATAAAATCTCATTTGATAGACCGTCATACGTAAATGGAGGAGAAGCACTTATTGATACTTCTCTTCTCTCATGGCCTGAACCTGCTAACTCAAGCGTTAATACGAGAGTCGGACCCATTGGACGATATAATCTATTTGCAAAGGAATCCTATGGTAACGGAGAGATATTTGTCCTTGCAGATCCAAGTATTTTCATAAACAGTATGCAGAACACTATAAGTGGTAGCCCTGGTATCACATTGATAACTAATATACTGACATATCGCGATACAACACTTATTTTAATGTCAAATTCCAGACTTTCGCAAGCTAATGAGTTTATACCTGTTATAGAACAGATTAAGCAGGTTGATATTTACAAATCGATTTTAATTATTCTTATCTCGATTATCTGCCTTCTTTTCGTGCGATATAAATTCGAGGATTAATTATGGAACAATTAAATATAAATGATGAACTTTCACAATTATCTGAAAAATATATAGAGATTCTCAGGAAAATCAATGAATTTATCGTGGACCAGGATGAACTGATAGGCCTTGCTTTAATCAGCCTATTGTCGGGCGGACATCTTTTAATTGAAGGACTTCCAGGCACAGCAAAAACATCGGTTGTCAAAGCTCTCGCTCATATTTCAGGCTGTACATTTTCAAGGTTTCAATGTGCAGTTGATAGTCAGCCAGCCGATATTATCGGTGTCAAGATCTTCGATACCGAGAGAAAGGAATTTGTTTTCAAAAAAGGGCCAGTTTTTACACAATTTATGCTGATTGACGAATTGAACAGACTTCCACCCCGTGCTCAAAGTGCTTTTATAGAAGTCATGAGTGAGCAGCAGGCTACTATTGATGGAGAAACTATTCTACTTGAAGACCCATTTCTGGTGATAGCAACCCAGAATCCCTATGAATTTGAAGGGACCTTTCCATTGATAGAAGCGCAAAAAGATAGGTTTATGTTCAGTACTATTATAACTCACCTCGATTCAGAAGGAGAACTTGAGATAATAAGGCGTGAACAAAATGGGATTCTTCATTGGAAAAATTATATAGCTCAACTAAGGCCTGTTCTAAATAAAGAACTGATTATTGAATTTCAGACAAAAGTCAGGGACATTTTTATCGAAGATAAACTTCTCGCCTATATTCGTGATATAATAATTGCAACCCGAAATCATTCTGAAATCGAATTAGGCGTAAGTTCACGTGCTTCAATTGCTCTTGTAAGGGGATCAAAAGCTATTGCGGCGCTAGAGGGCAGGCAGTTTGTAACTCCGGATGACATAAAGTGGTTATCTTTTCATGCTCTTCCTCATCGGATAGTCCTGAAAAAGGAAGCTGAAATATCAGGTATTTCAATTATCGATGTCATAAAGAGAATGATAAATTCAATAGAGGTGCCCTGAACATTGAGACTTACAGTCCTAGGCCAGGCCATATGCATTTTAGTTACCTTTATTCTTTTATTTTCAATATTTTACTCAACGGTTTTTGCTATTGCAGTTGCATTTCTGATACTTCTTTTCCTCTTTCTTGAAGGGATATGGTTTATTAATTCAGAAAATTCGATAAAAAAAATAATTTCGATTGAAAGAATTGCCTCTCCCCTAATAATTCGTCAGGGAGGAAAGGTAGATGTTATAATAAGGGGAAATTTTGCAAATAACAGTCCATATAAATTAACAATAAAAGATAACCCTCCTCATGGCTCTATTCTCGAAAATGGAAGTTTTTCAAACGTTATAAGTTCTCGAAATTCAGGTGAATGGAGTTATTGTATTTCCATTAACTCAATCGGAAATGTCAGGTTTGAAGGGCTGGAATTAATTTTTGAAGGTATATTTTTTAAAGATTCTATAGTGTTAAAAGATAAAAATTTTAGAATTCCGGTGCTGCATATTGAACCTACTGGAATTCTTATCCCTGCCCGTTCATCCGGTCTTTCAGGTGAGAGAGAATGGCACGGGAAAGGGTTTCTTAAAGGGAGTGATATTCGAGGTTTTCGCGATTACAATCCATCAGATGATTATCGCCATATCGACTGGAAACTTACTGCAAAATACAATAAGCTCATGATAAAACTATATTCAGGCTTGTCAGGAACACCTCCGTATATTATTCTTGATATTCCTTCCGATATATATGAAAACGCTTTAAATGATTATCATATCCTTGTAAGAGGTGTAGTAGGAGCAATTGCAAATGCAGAACGTGAATGGAAAGCCTGGTCAATGTTGATAATATCAGGAACAAACCTTATTAATTTTCTACCACTTGAAAAAAACAGGAAAAAAATACTTGAGATAATATCTGCTTTAAAGCCATTAAGACGGCAGAATAATGATTATCGGCTTCTTGATTCTGTCAGAATCAAGCGTTACCAGTATAACACTGAAGAAAATCTGCGTATCTCTATTAACCCTGCTGATTTAATATTTTATGAAAATCTTAGTAAATATTTTATAATATCAAGAGAGAATACGCGAATAACACAGTTTGAATCACAGATGCAACGGATATTTGATCTTCAAAAATCTTCTGGTGTTTATCTATTTAGTGATTTTAAAGGAGATATTAGTCATATTGAAAAGATAATAACTGAAGCAAAAAAGCGGGGAATCGTGGTTCATGGAAGAGCTCCACCAGGAGTTAAGAACCCAGGAATATTACGGGTACTGGCTTCATACAGAATTGATTCATTTGAGGTTATTTCATGAAGTTTTCTTATTTTAATAGTATTTTTTACTTTTTCCTGATGATATGGGTTATAGTATCAGGTTGGTATTATTCGGTATTGTTTCCCGCTATTCTATCTATTCTATTTTTTATTTTATCGTTATTTCTCTTAAATGAAAAAATTAAAAAATTTCCAATTAACATATTTTCGATTGTTCCATCAGTAATAGTCTTATCAGAGAAAATGTTTATTATTGGTTTTGTCACACTTTTTCTCATTATAGTTCAATATTATTTTTCACAGTCGCCGGATGAAATGAGGAATGTTTTATGGAAATCAGGAATATTTGCTATAATCGGCAGTGCTTTTTGTTTCGCTTTTATTCAGGTGAATTCTCTTTTCCTGGATTTCCTTTTTTTCGGATTGATTTGTGCTCTCTTTTTTGGAGTTCTCTTTATTAAACGATATGGAAACGAATATATCAAAGATGGAGAGTCAGCATGAAAGATATTTTTTCTCCTGAATATCAAAAAGGAGCACTTATACTATTTATTGTTGCAATCATAACTCTTACCATTGCCGGAATCACACGTCATGATGATATAACTGGCGCCGCTCTCGTAATTTCAGGAATATTTTGTTTTATCACAGCTATTCTTTTTTTCTCTCTCTCAAAAGATGAATATCCGGATATTGCCATAACTTCGTTACTTCCGATCGGAGGGACAATAGGAAGGTGCCGGTTTTTGTCAGACCTAGGTATTCAGGGAAATTCTATCTTTTTCCCTCCAAATACAAGAGGCGGAACAATTACTCAGTTTATTCCTGTGACAGATTCATTTATTGAAACATTAAACGTGGATTATACATATCAAATAGACAAAAAAAATCCTGGACTTGTAGTCTATCCTCAGGGGATACCTATTCTAAATTATTGTATTGAAAAAGGAGGACTGAATATCCCAAGTAACGATAAGGAGGTATTCATTGCACTGCGTGATTTATTCTGTGAATACCTTGAACTTGTCAATGACTTTGTAATAAATCGTGAAGGTTCCAATATTATTATAGTATTGAATGGTTATCTTTTAATCAATGGATGCAAAAAAGTAAGGGAAGAGTCGCCAAAATGCTGTACTATGGACCCTTGCCCTGTCTGTAGTTTAATATTATGTATTCTGTCACAAGGACTCAATGGACCTTTATCTCTAACGAGAACTTCTATAATTGATAAGAATACTCTGAACCTCGTTATCTCCTTTTTTAAAGAATATGAGGTCTTACCTCCTGATTCTGTACTTTAGGACTTGCACCATAGTTATTGATGCAATAAATACAGCGAATAGTGGAACCATGGGAGGTATACTGCCTTTCACAGGAGTTGTAGTACCTGTTTCAATAATCCCTTCTGGAATTGTGCTTGTTCCTGATATCGAAATTAGTGCATAATCCCCGCCTTTATCACAAGAAACTTCAACATTTCCCTGGTCCACTTTGCTTCTCTGTGCCACCCATGAACCTGATTCGTATTTTGCTATAAATACCGGATCTTTCCTACTTCCGTTTGCAAACTCATCAGGTAATTTAAAGGATAATTTTCCTGGTGGTTCAAAGACGCGTCCTTCCGGAATTACTGCATATGCAGAATTTAAGAGATTCCAGTTTGTGGGAAGTGATTCAGGTTTAATGGGAAGTAAACTGAAGTAGTCCTCACTATTTGCAATAATTGTCACTAGACCATCAAGCGAACGAACACTTCTTAATTCTCCTATTGTTGATGATGTAAACGATTTGTTTTGTAAATCTTTTGTATTTGCTATAGATTTTATTATTGCCTCTGAATTTGATGGTTTAACTGAAATAGTTGTGTAATCATTAGTACTCCCTGTCTGGATATTATTATTATTATTTTGTATTTCTGTTTGTTCAGGAATGCCAGTAGTCGCATAATATGTTGCTATTTCTGATGAACTGTCAGCAATAAGAATTGTTTTATAATAAACCTGTAAACCATCAACAATTGCAGTTATTACAACTTTCCCTGATGTTAAACCATTTAACTGGAATGAAATCTGTGAACTATCAGGGCCTTTTTTATCTCCTGTTATCTGGAGTCTTGTTATTACCGTATCCTTGTCAGGAAGAGCTTTACCCCCCATGCGTATAAAATCATATATCCCTGATTCAAGATTTACTGAGTTTTTACTTGTATATTTCCCATTAATGGAATTGCCACTTTTAATGGCTTCTGTATCCCCCTTTTTTACGTCGATTTTATTTGACTCAGTATTTTCAAGTTCAGTAATAATACTTCCATTATATAATGTAAATGGCATTTTGAAATCAGCTGTCTCAAAGGCAAAGTCACTACCAGGAGTGACCTTGAGGTCTCCCTCAATTAGTAGTGAAAAAGATGAATTATCTTTTAGTTCATCAATTGAAAGGGATATTACATCTCCAGGGTAAATAATGTCAGGAGATGAAATTATTTTAACTGCGAAAGCTGGACCTATTACAAATGCAAATGTCATCATGAGGATGATTACAAGAAAATTCTTAGTCACCATATCACACATTTCCTATCACATATTCAAATCAATAAGTATTTAAATCAGATATGAGTATATGATTGTAAGTGCTCCTCTGTTGAGTGCTAGCTAATGTTGATACTCTCGGCAGAACCGGGGCATATGAATAAAGAAACTCGATATTCATGTGCCCCGCTAATCTGTTGAAAGAATAAGCCTGTTTTGATTTTGTATTTTCAGCAGATAACCATACCCTTAAAATCATTCATGATAAAAATAGAGAGTATGGATGAGCTTGATGTCATCCTTAGGAAGGTATAAGCGAATGCCAGAATTGTTTGAAATTTATTCATGTGAAACTTGTGGGAATATAATAAAAATTATTCATAAAGGTAAAGGAGATCTGATTTGCTGTGAAAAACCAATGGTGAAACAGGTTGAGAAAACAAACGAAGCCGAAAAAGAGAAGCACGTTCCTGTAATTAAACTTGATTCAGATGGAATATTAGTGAAAGTCGGAGAAGTTCCTCATCCAATGGAAGAAAAACACTACATAGAATGGATTGAAGTCAGATCAGGGAATAATATTCAAATAAAGGGACTTTCCCCTGGAGAAAAGCCTGAAGCCCATTTCTGTATGAAAGAAAATGAGGGAAAAGTAAGATCATTCTGTAATATTCACGGACTATGGACAGATAAGGCCTGATTTCGTAAAGCGCGTTTAATATTGAATAGATCTTAATTATACCAGAAATTATTCTTTTGCGATAAAACATTCAAATCTATCTTTTGTCACTTTACAGATAGGACAGACTGTTGGAGGCTCTTCACGGGCGCAAAGATAACCACAAACACGACATCTCCAAACCGGATATGCGAGAGGAGGACAGTTATCTTGATTTTTATCAGTGATTGTACTTTTCAGGCTTTGGTCTATTTTTTTATGCCTTCTCTCTGGAATAGACTTAATAGGTAATTTTTTTTCTGCTACTAATGGTGACACATAGAGACCACAATAACAAGACCCAAATTCATCTAAGTCTTTGTCCCGGTAGTCGCAAGGACAGATAATGTCAATATCCTTATCTTTTTTCCCAGTTGCAAGACGGCAAGGACATGATGGATAAGAATATCTGTCTGCATTGGTAAGGAGACCTTCTATCAGAGGTAATGTAATAGTCATATCAGAATTGAGATAATATCCCGCCGCTTCTCCGTCATTTTTTAATTCTTCATATCTTTTTATTGTTCTTTCATTAACTGATGATTCACTCATTTTCTGAACGCCTTCCTGATTTCGTCCTCCCTAAACCCGACAATCCCGTGTGAATGGTTAATGACAAGGGTAGGAAATGAACCATTTGGATTATATTTCTCAATTTCATGCATAGTTTCTTCCATCTCTTCTTCTGAAAGAAGGTCAACATAAACATATGAGAATCCTGTGCCGAGTTCTGACAAAAGTGCCTTTGTTTTATTACACCACCCGCATGTGCTTAGTGCGTAGAGTTTTACGTCTCCAAAATCTCTGCCATCAACGTGGACAAATTTCATTTAATTTAATCTCCTTTTTCTTTTTACTTCATTATATCAGGTATCAATTACATCAATAATGTTCTGCGAATCACGCTTTTCCAGGCTCTTATTGATATTATTCCTGATAACAATACCAGTAAATGCGATAATTATTCCTCCAAATGTTCCATATGTAATATACTGGAATGCATAATCAGGCGTGATTGGAAAAGTTCCAAGGCTGCTAACTGCTAACAGATATACAATTCCGCAGTATACAATAAGGCCCATTGCACCTACAAAGAAAGGAAATATTACCACTTTACCTAGATTTTCCCTGTCATACAGGAAATTGTCCATAATCACACCAAGTGTTGCAATAACACCGGCAAATGTAGCCCATTCAACTGCACCATAAAGAAATGTCAGGACATATGCAAACACACCAAGAGTACTTTCCTGAGAATAATACTTCAGGACAGTCATAATTCCCATTATAATACCTATAATGACAAGTACAACCGCTCCAAAATACGTCATAAACGAAATATTCCCGCGTGTCAGTGAAGTCTCAAATGATTTTGCAAGGTTCCTGATCTTTGCATCTAGTCCCAGGCCCCGATATAGCAGATAAAACCCTATAACACCTATGACAATTGTTGTAGCAATTTGTGGAAAACCCAGAAGATAACTTGCTGCATACAGGAGCATGGCAAGACCAAGCGGAACAAAGAGAAATCTAGCAATTTTTTGGTCACTGATAACTTTTTTAATGATATAATACGTACCTTCCAGATTTGGCATCTGATTTACGATAACACGCCTGACACTTGTTATTGGAATTTTTGACTGGATTACAGGAATTACAAACTCATCCTCGGCTCCATCTGATATTACAATACACTGTGTAACATTGGTCTCGGTAATCACATAATCTAATGAACTAGCTATTTTTCTGTCACCGGCAAGCATATTCATGTGATCTCCAGTGATAATAGCTATTTCAGCGTCTTCACCATCCCTTACCAGATCATCAAACATCCTGATACCGGCTAAAATTGCATTTGTATCAGAATCTTCCGGGTCAGCAAGACCTAGTTGAAGAGCCGCATCAAGTGCTGCCGCTCTTCCTATCACCGGGCTTATGACATTTGACTTGTATCCTATGTCGTCATCCCTGTCGACACATAGTACAAGAGTCTTACCTGGCTCCATCACTATTAAGAGTGAGTCTCTATTATGATAAAGCATTCGAAAAAGGATGAATTATTTAAATTAACTTTGAGCGCTGTAGAAGAAGAAGATCATCAGTTGTGAGTTTCTCACCTGAACGGAATAATTTGAAAATTTGTTCTGCTTCTTTCCTTACTGCCTTCTGTTCCTTTGTAGTCTTTGTTTTCTTTGTCTTCTTTCTAAGACCACTTATGACCTTATCATAGTCTCTCAGTTCTTTTTGACAGCTTATGAATAATTTATGTTCATTATCCGCTGATTCTTGTGCTTCTACAAAGTTTTTATGAGATAGATCTGCTGCTTCCCGCGATTCATCAGCCTTTCTGTAAAAGTCAACCATAAAGTCATGGTGTTTTTGAGCAAGTTCCGCATATTCAGTTACCTTCGCGTGCTGCTCAGATGCCTGCCTTCGCAACTCTTTTGCATTGATAATTTTATTTCTTATCTCTTTATTCTGCTCAAGTTCAGCTTCCTGGTCCTTAATCGTCTCTTTCATCTGCTTTATTTTCTCGATAAGTTCACGCTCTTTATCAATCGTGAAAACTTCAGTCTGCTGTCTGAATTCGAGAGTCTCTATCTGACGCTGAAGTTCTTTTAAACCACGATTACGTGACCCACCGTGTTCCTTTTTAAAAGCTTCAATTTCATCAAAGAGTAAATTTGCCTGATCATTAAACTGGTTACGCAGGTCTTTTGTTGACTGAACTTTATTATTATACTCGTCCCTGAGCTCCTTATTTTTCTGTGCTTCCTCTACATACTCACGGGTCTTATTATTGAGGGTATTCCTTTCACGTGCACATTTGCTCGCGTTTGAGTTCAGTTCATTTCTTTTGTTTTTATGATCTTCAGAGTCCGTCAGGATCTTTTTTCTCTTTTCAATCAGGTCATTCAACATGCAAATACTAACCTCGTTGGGACGAAATCAGGAACTCCGCGGGTATTAGAAGGCCCACAGTATAAACTGGGGGTGGATAAAGCGTAATCGTATCTGAAAGGAATTCAGTTAATTTAGATCTGAACAAGAATCTGGTAAATGTCAGAACTGTGGTGAATTCAGAAAAGTTTCGATATAATTTGTTCGACTGCCTGTTCACTTTGTTCGACACCCTGTACTGTTCAGATCCTTCTAAAGCTCAATCGCAATACCTGTTCGCGGATCTGAAATTGTATAAAATAAAGCGTTATATCAGAAGATAAGTATTTCGTTTTAAACTAGTGTGAAAAATTTTTATGTTTTTCTTAACTGAATGTTCCACTTGGAGAGGCCCCAAACCAATCTATCATTTGGCCGCCGCTTGCAACATCTCTGACAGCTTTTGGCTTTCGTCCGACTGAACCGACTTTAGGCCCTGTCGCGTTATTTCTTATTTGTTGGGCTATGCGAATCTGTTCGGCATGAGGTGGGGGGTTTATAATTGCCTTGCCTGCTTTTATACCTGTCATTATTGCGAGAACCTTAACTTTACCCTCCATATCGTCCCTTATACGTGCACCCCATATGACATCCGCACTTGGGTCCACTTCATATGTGAGGTTAGTAGCAATTGCTTCAGCGTCCTGAAGAGTAAGGTCGCTTCCACCAGTTATATGAATAAGACTTCCGGTGGCACCGCTGTATTCTATATCGAGCATTGGATTGGAGAGACAATCATGGACAACACTTTCTGCTTTATTCTGCTGTTTACTTTCACCTACAAGCATTACTGCAACGCCGCCCTTGTTCATAATTGCCCTTACATCGGCATAGTCAAGCTGGATGAGAGAGGGTTCACTGATGGTCTCGCTAATGCTTTTTACAGTGTCACCTATAAGCTGATCCATCACTGAAAAAGCCTGACCGAGGGCAAGATTTGGAACATAACCTGTAAGCCGGTTATTGTCGAGAACTATGACTGAATCAGCAGCATTAGCAAGCGATTCAAGCCCTGCTTCTGCGCGGAAAAGACGGGCCCTCTCCAGATTGAAAGGGTAACTGACCATACCTACAACGATTGCGCCCTGTTCTTTTGCTATCTGAGCTACAACAGGTGCAGAACCAGTTCCAGTTCCTCCACCCAGACCTGCTGTAATAAAGGCAAGATCTGTATCCTCAAGAAGTTCCTCAAAAGTAGAGCGGGCCGCTTCTGCAGCTTTTCTGCCTATATCCGGTTCCCCTCCTGCACCAAGACCTTTTGTCAGGGATTTTCCGATAAGGACTCTTTTATCTGCCTGAATCATATCAAGGTGCTGTTTGTCGGTGTTTACTGCAATGGTCTCAGCACCGTTTACGCCCATATGCGAGAGCCGGTTAATAGTGTTGTTTCCTGCTCCGCCACATCCAATTATCTTAATCTTTGCCTGGGCAATAAAATCGTCTTCTAAGTAGTAGTCATCGGTTTTCGCACTATTCTTTTCAATTTCTGAGTATCTCATCGCGTCATTAATTATACTCTGCATAATCCACCCCTTCGGTTCAGACTTTGAGTGAGAAATCCTCACTCTCCTTTTTTACACTACCGGCACGTTTTTGCAGAAGTTCACGGACGGCATCCCTCACTGCTTCTGACACGGTAGGAAACTCCCCGTTTCTTACCAGTTCTTCAAGCAATGCTATCTGTTGGTCAGGCAATCTGAGCGTGATTCTTTTCATAGTCAGTACCAATAGTGATATGACTCCCGTCAGACAGCTGTCATACATAAGTCAGCCTTATGTGTATTTATTAGCCACCTAAGAGATACATTGAATTTTTCTTAATCCCTTAAATAACTATCGAAAAAATTGCTATCCTGATGTTTCACTATAATATTATGATAAAACGAAAGGATCAGTTACTAAAAAGTAAAAAAAAACCTATCTAAATACTTCAAATGCTAATATATTCATAAGTGAGACGAAAATTACCAGATACAATAAAGGCGCATTATCTTTTTAATGAGCATGGCGGACACAGAAAAGAGAGGTGTGAGGAATCTGGCAAAAATTTTCTTGACTTTAGTGTAAGTCTTAATCCATATCCTCCGCCTGTTAATTTTTTATTTAACCCTGTTCTTTTTAACGATTACCCTGATAACAATTACCTGCGCCTGAAAAAAAGAATAGCCCGGGAACATAATTGCAGTCCAGCCGAAATATCTGTAGGCAATGGTTCTATTGAGATTTTGAGAGCGTTTTGCACGTATATATTTAAGGAAAATGTTTCATTCTTCACATTTGACCCTACTTTTGGCGAGTATGAAACTTCCTCTCTTCTTGCAGGTGGAAAAAAAACAACCGATTACAAAAACGCTGATGTCATCTTTTTATGTAACCCCAATAACCCGACAGGAAAACTTCAGTCAAAAGAGAAAATCCTTGATCTTCTCAGATTCTGCAATAATAAAGAGATCATTCTATTTCTAGATGAAGCATTTATCGATCTTTCAGACCCTGATCAAAGTCTTATTACTGAAAGAAATAAAAACCTGTTTGTTTTACGTTCACTTACAAAATCGTTTTCAGTTCCAGGGCTCCGGATAGGATACGCGAGGTCAGACCCGGAAATAATAAAATTTGTCGACTGTTTCCGTTCGCCCTGGAGTGTAAATAGATATGCCGAAGAATGGGCCATTTGCGCTCTGGGAGAGATCGATAATCTCAAGGAATCCAGAATTAAAATAGAGTCTGAACGAATGTGGCTAACAAAAATACTTCTTGAATTTGGATTCGATGTGACAACAACCGATACTAATTTTATACTTTTCTCGTATCCAGTTAATGCCTCGCATCTTATATCCAACCTCGAAAAAGAAGGGATTTTAGTCAGAGATTGCCGTTCATTTGGGCTTATTGACTTTATACGAATTGGAATCAGGACTCACGATGAGAATATAGAACTGATAAATGCAATAGAAAAATGTTTGCTATTATAATGGCCGGAGGCAGAGGTACCAGACTTTCGCTTGGTGAGAAACCCCTTGTCTTAATTGAGGGCAATCCAATCCTCTCATATGTTATCAGCACATGTATCGAATCGGATTTCGAATTTTTAATTATTACAAGCTCTTCGGTCCCTTATACCAGAAACTGGTGCAGGACGCATAACATTGAAGAGTTGTGTGCTCCGGGTGCAGGTTATATTCCTGATTTACAGTGGGCAGTCCATGAACTTGAATTAACAGATGCTTTTATTTCCCTTGTTTGTGATAATCCCTACATCAGCCCTTCACATCTTCAGACACTTTATCTATCGCTTCAACGGGAATCTGTTGAAACTTGTTCAATGTGGGTTCCAGTCAGGCATTATGAGGCAATGTCGAGAAACTCACCTTATTGTGAAGAATTTCAGAAACAGAAGATATGTCCCACAGGTCATAATATCCTGACTGGTAAATTTATTGACCGGGAACAGATTGAATTCCGTTGCATTATCGATGATCCGTGTCTTACTTTTTCAGTCAATACACAAGATGACCTTAATTTCATACGTTCACATGAGGGAGAACCGGGTTTTAAATTGCGGGAAATACACGTATAACTTTTTTTTCCAGTACTTTTTAACCCTGAAAAAACCACGAAGAAATAACTACTTAGAACGCCTAAAATAATGCATGGAAGCCTCGCAGGAGATAGAACTCGAGGGGCATATTATCGACTCAGGTATAATGACCTCGGTATTCGACCGGATCATGGATATGGGTGGCAATTTTGAAGTCACCACTTTTGAAATAGGGAAAAAAAAGACAGATTCAAGTTTCGCGTCACTCATCGTAAGAACAGAAAAACCGGAAGAACTCAATGCAATTCTCTCCGAAATACACCGGTTTGGAGCCCGCATACTTATCAGGGAAAATATTAATCTTGTCCCGGCTGAAGGAGATAAGATTGTTCCGCAGGGATTTTACTCAACCACCAATCATCCTACATTTGTAAATTTTCAAGGAAATACACTTACTGTGCAGGATATCGAGATGGATTGTTTAATCGTTATCAATCCCGCAAAACATGAGGCACAATGCATACCAATGGCAAAGTTAAAAACCGGGGATCTTGTTGTAGTCGGAGAGCGGGGCGTCAGAATAACTCCTCCGGAGCGCCCACGGGAACTTAGCAATTTTGAATTCATGCACGGGAACGTCTCGTCAGAAAGGCCGACACAGACAATTATTGCAAACATTGCTAAAGAGATTAAAGAAATCAAGCAAAAAAATGGGAAGATAGCGATTGTAGGCGGCCCTGCAATCATTCATACAGGAGCGTCTCCTGCTCTCGCCAAACTGATAAAAAATGGTTTTATTGATACCGTTTTTGCAGGAAATGCACTTGCCACGCATGATATTGAGTATACGCTATATGGAACATCACTTGGTATGGATATATTAACTGGAAAACCAACCGTAGGCGGACATAAGAATCATATATACGCAATAAGCCGGATAATAAAGGCAGGTTCGATTCGCAATGCTGTGAATACCGGGATTGTAAATTCAGGAATCATGTATGAGTGCATAAAAAATAATGTTCCGTATGTACTTGCGGGTTCAATACGTGATGATGGCCCTTTACCTGACGTTGTAACTGATACAATTGTTGCACAGGATAAAATTCGTGAATATGTCAAAGACTGTTCTATGGTCCTGATGGTTGCGACCCTTCTGCATTCTATCGCAGTTGGAAACTGTCTTCCATCCTATGTAAAAACGATATGCGTCGATATTAACCCCTCCTCTGTAACAAAACTTATGGACAGGGGTACAATGCAGGCAATCGGTGTTGTCAGTGATGCAGGGACCTTCCTCCCAATTCTCGCTAAAGAACTGGGAATTGAACTTTAAAATGATTCAATGGGTCAAAGGCATACAGTAAGAACGCTCTTTCATACAGATAAATTCCCATTCATCTTTACAATCACATTCAATTTCAAGAAGGGCCTCAATTAAAGAGAGATCCCCATTCAGGTTATAATCGCGGATTCCATCAATTATAGACGTATCACATTTTCCACAATTATGCGGCCCTCTTACTTTACCTGCACCAACAGGATCGCAAGTAACAAAAATATCGGCGCGACTGATAACCTCAAGAACACTCCATAGATAAGGGGGACGGTAACCTCCTCGTTTCCAGAGAAATTCAACATTTGTGTTTTTTTGTACTGTGCATGGATTTAATGAAATAAGTTCTGCAATTTTTGCAACTTCCCTGATTGTATTTGCAGAATCTTCAATTGATTCATTTTCTGTAAGATATGGGGGTTTTAACAGGACATAAGCCTTGACTCCGGCTCCGGCTTTTCTTGCTTCTTCTGCGGCACAGAAAAAATCTGACATTGAAAATCCTTTATCGATGCATTTGTCCCTGATATTATCGTTGGTAGTCTCAAGACCAATTGCACAGTAAAGTGGAGTTTCCCAGGCACCTGTATCAATATCAGATATAAAAGTCTCCAGTTTATTCTCTTCAATAAATTCAGGGCGGGTCTCTACTACTACTACCTTCCCACGGAATGCAGATGCGATTCGCGATAAAAATGACGAAGGAACTTCTTTAGGGTCAAAGAGACTTCCGGAGGAATAAATTTTGACCATTGAATAAGATGAAGAGGGATAATTATTAATAACCCAGTTGAGCTGTGCATTTAATTTGGCTTCAAAATCAAGAAGCTCATCGGCGCTATATCTTTCAAACCTGTATCCGCACATTAGGCAACGATTCCAGTTACAGCCACGGGTTTTCAAAATGATAGTAAGGGAAGGGATATTCTCTCCCTGATAATAATCGGTTCCGGTCCAGCATGCGAGTGGTCGGACTTCTTCCAGAGAAACCATAATCAGTATTTCTGTTGATCATGTACTTATGAAAGATAGCATCATCATTACCCTCTTCATCCTGGTCTTTCTTGCACTTCCTGTTGCGGGATATCAGGTAGCAATTTCAACTCCCTCCTCTGTTCAGGTAGGTGATCCGGTAATTGTGACCGGAACGACTACTCTCCCTGTTGGTGTGAGCATTAATGTTGTTTTTTCCCGCGCAGAGACAACAACGACACTTATCGAAAAAAAGACGATGACGGTCCAAGAGAATAAATCATTTAGTATATCTTTTCCAACAAAAGGACTGGAAAGAGGTCAATATAAAGTTGAAGTCCCTGACCAGGGTACCTATTCATTTCTCGGAGATTCGGTGACAGTAAGAATAGTGCAACTTATTGATCGATCCAATGAAGTCACTTTTGCTGCTCCATTTGATCAGCCTTACAATGGTAAATTGATAATCAGTGGACAAATTAAAGGAAATCAAGGAGATGGAGTTGAACTTACTGTTGAAGGTTCAAGCGGAATTCTTTTCGGACCTGAATTTGTAGAGACTGATAATCTTGGAAATTTTTTAAAACAGATAGCGATTACAACTCCTGGCGAGTATCTGATAACTTTAAATGATAATAAAGGAAAAATCGGAATATTCACCTATAAAAGCACAGGGACAACACCGATTGAAACAACAGAGATACAGACTGAAACACAAGCGATAAAGAACGTTACAGTATCAGCTAATGGCAAGGCTTCTATCGACCAACCTGCATACTTTAAAATTACACCTGGAAACACTGACAGTACTGTAATTACCTCATCTGGAATCGACTGGGTTCTTGAAGTCTCAAAAAATAACGGAGGAATTGAGAAGATTAACCTTGCCGGTGATATGAACCCTGAAGAAATTCCAATAAAATCATCTGATTCAGCAGTATATGTCAAGGTTTACCCTTACAGTTTCAAGGACTCTGGAATAATTACTATTAGTGGCAATGTAAAATCAATTGACCTTTTATCTACACCACCATCTGCGTTTAGTACCCAGACCCAGACATCAATTCCAACTACTCAATCACCTTTTTCGCCCCTTGTTTGTGTTATTGGCCTTATCTGTTCTACATTTACTCTTTTTTATAGAGAAAGGGAAAGAAAAGGGAAATAAAAAAAATTCCCTGAAATGACATACTTTTTTTATTGAGAAAGACCCATAATATATAGAGCCGAGGTAGTCTAGTCCGGGAAGGCGGTGGCCTTGAAAGCCGCTGGTGCTTTGCACCTCAAGAGTTCAAATCTCTTCCTCGGCGTAATTTATCCTAGTTCTAACGCTAAAGACATAATCCGGCTTCAATTCTTCGTCCTTTTCGTTTCTCACACTCTTTACCACTTCTCATCTTAGTATATCATCTAAGATTCTGAATACATGGAAGGATTTTCTCTTAATGTTTGCGGATATTGATTAACATAATCACATGCTGGATGTATACCATAACTACCTTGATCTGTGATGTAATGGTAACATCACAGTTGTATGCGTTGAGATTAGCCCAATATGCCAGTAATATAAGTGTAAAGAAAAAGAACCATTTTAGGTGACAATTAACAAGCCTGTAATGCAGGATGAAAAGATAGGTTCTGTTATTGTATGGCTTAATTGGTGGTCTAATGTTCAAACACCTAAATATTTCTAATTTGGATGCGCTACATTTGGTCGAAAATAAAAAGAAGAAATGACTTAATAATCGGTCTTGTCAACTTAAAACGATCGTATTACAATCCGAGCAAAAACCTGGGCCTCCCCACATCTGGTCACAGGAACTCAAAAAATTATTCGGGCTATAAGTAGACCCGCTATAATACTTACAATTTATCAACCTGAATTAAGGAGTTAGGGTACGCTACTGATTTTTCTCATTTGCGCGATTACTTACATATTAGGCTATTTTTAAAAAATACTTTCATATTAGGCGATAAGTTTATTAACTTGTAGCGCTAATTATACACTACAATGGTATGGATAAGACGTATGAAAAAAGGGAATAAAATTT
>CAIYHQ010000104.1 GCA_903926075.1 uncultured Methanomicrobiales archaeon | reverse complement strand
ATCTCAATTGTGGCCTGAAGTTCACGGTTATGAACAGGTTTTACGAGATAACCGTACGGTTCTGTTAATTGTGCCTGCTTAAGGCGCACGTCATCACTATAAGCAGTCAGGTACACAATAGGGATGTCTACAATTGCCCGAATCTTCTCTGCGGTTTCTATTCCGGTCAATGCCCCGATGAGTTCGATATCCATAAGTATAAGATCGGGTTTCTGGATCTTTATCGAATTGATAGCGTCTTCACCTTTGGCTACCGCTTTGTGAACCGTATAACCAAGCGAAGTAAGAATTTGGGTTAGGTTGGCTGCAATGAGTGCTTCATCTTCAACTACAAGAATTTTGGGTTTATTCATTGGAATGACCCTCCGTATATGCTGACAATGGAAACCGGATAGTATACATGGTTCCTTCAGTGTTATTGATCTCAAGACTCCCCTGCAACTGGTGCTCTACAATGAATCTGATAAGGTAAAGTCCGAGCGAACCGGGCAATGAATCATCAATTCCTGAAGTCACACCAATACCATTATCAGCAATTTCAAGGAGGCAGACTTTACCATCAGATTTCAAAGTAATAGAAATAGTATTTTCTTCTCCACGCTTTTCTTTGCAGAAGAACGTATCCGGGAATGCATATTTCAGCGAGTTGCTTACTATCTCACTAATGACAAGTCCAAAGGGAATTGCAGTCTCTATAGGCATCGTTACACTCTCAGATTCAACCCTGCAACGGACTTTGGCCTTTGTCTTGTACATCAGAATCAGGTACTGGGACAGGGTATTAATGTAAGTGGTGGTGTCGATTCGGGAGATATCGCCTGATAAATAAAGCAATTCATGGACAAACTCCATACTTCGTATCCGGGTCTCGAGTTCCTTTAAGTGGGAGATAAGCACCGGATCTGTGAGTGAGCTTATCTGGAGATTAATTAACGCAACTATCCCGACAAGGTTGTTCTTCACCCTGTGATGTACCTCACGTAAGAGGGTTTCTTTTTCTGTAAGGGCTTTGTTTATAGTCTCTTCCGCCAGTTTACGGTCTGTAATATCATGCACAACAGTAAGAAGGACTTCTTTTGTCCCAAGGGTAATTATGTCTGCAGAGATTTCTGCGGTGAATTCCTCACCTGATTTACGAAACTGTCTGACTTCGAAATTCCGAACCTTTTCATGTTTTTGTAATCGGGTTATAAGGTCAGTCCTATCTTCCTGATAGCACCAGAAACCGATATCCAGCTCACTTTTCCCAATAAGTTCCTCACGGTTATATCCGAAAACGTTGGACACTGCTTCATTTATTTCAAGATATACCCCGGAATTGATCTCGCTGATGATGATAACTTCAGGCACTGAAAGGAAGGCTTTGGTGTACTTTTCCCTCTCATTACGCAGTTCCTCTTCTGCCCGCATCCGGGCTACTGATTTTCTGACCTTATGGGAAAGCTCGGCAAATAGTGCATTTGGAGAACCCCCTTTCTGAAGATAGAAATCTACCCCGGCATTGATAGCTTCGATTACTACCTCTTCACGCCCTTTTCCGGTAAAAATGATAAATGGCGTATTGTCACCTTTTGCCTTGAGAAACTTCAGGAACTCGATGCCATTCATATCAGCCATCTGATAGTCAGAGATGATTGCATCGAAAACCTGATCTGATAGCAAATGGATAGCTTCGAGCGGACTTATTGAAATTGTAACATTAAAATCTCCGTAATCTTCAAGATACGTCTTGCACAAGTGGAGAAGGTCTTCTTCGTCATCGACATATAATATTGAGAGTACAGATGATGTTTTTCCGCTTATTGTCAATATATTATTATATGTT
>CAIYHQ010000103.1 GCA_903926075.1 uncultured Methanomicrobiales archaeon | reverse complement strand
GACAGGAATGAGTTATTTAACACAATTTGCCAGATAGCCATTAAATTTGGTCATTTTCATATGGCCTGGATCGGATTGATAGATGAAAATAGTGACAGAATAAAACCTGTAGCCCATGCAGGGTATGAAAATGGATATTTGGACAATATTTTTATCACAACAACAGAAAACAAGCCAACTGGAAAAGGACCCACTGCTGCCGCATTTCGAGAGGGTACTGTGATCACCTCATGTGATATATCTACAGATTCAATAATGCTTCCATGGCGAGAAGAGGCACTTAAACGGGGATACCAGTCATCAGCTGCCGTTAATTTCAGATATATGGATAAACCTTTTGGAGTATTGACTCTCTATGCGACCGAACCTAACTTTTTCACAGAGGATGAACGAAATTTATTACGTGATATAGGGGATGACATTTCCTATGCACTCGACGCAATATCATCAGAGACCGAACGTAGGATCGTAGAAAAAAAACTTCGAGAAAACGAAGAGAAATACCGAACATATATCGAAAATTCTCCAGAAGGGATATTTATTGTGGATGCAGCAGGTAATTATCTGGATGCAAATCCTTCTGCATGTTCAATGGTTGGATATTCCCGAGAGGAACTTCTCACCCTCTCCATCCGTGATCTGAATTACCACAATTCTTTGAAAGACAGTCTTCCAATATTTGTTGAATTGAAAAAGACTGGAAAATTAAAGGTAGAATTCTTGCTCAAGAAAAAAAACGGTGAGCCAATACCAGTAATTCTTAATGCTGTAGAGTTGCCTTGTGAAAAATACATGGCTTTCTGTACTGATATCACCGAACATAAGCAATATGAGCAGCAGATCTCTGAACACTCCCACTTCCTTGCAACGTTAATTGATACCCTTCCAATCTCTATTTTCTACAAAGATGTTGAGGGGAAATATCTTGGATGCAATATACCGTTTGAGGAATATATTGGGGTCACTCGTAGCGACCTGATTGGAAAAACGGTTTATGAGATTTTCCCGAAAGATCTTGCCGATATTTACAAAGCCGCAGACCAGACAGTTTTTGAGAATAGAATCATTCAGAGATACGAGACGGAGCTTATGTTTGCAGATGGTACCCGTCATGATGTTATCTTTTATAAAGCTCCTTTCATCAATAACGATGGATCTGTTGGAGGCCTTATTGGAACTTTCCTCGACATTACCGAACGTAAAAAGGCGGAAAACGCACTTCTGGAAAGTGAACAATTCACAAAAGAAATTATCTACAATGCAAAAGAAGGCATCATTGTTTACGATCGGAATTTTAATTATCTTGTTTGGAACCCTTTCATGGAGTTACTTACGGGAATCACAGAATCAGAAGCGCTTGGAAAAAATGCCTTTGAACTATTCCCTCACCTCCAGGAGCAGAAAGTTGATATCCTGTTACAACAGGCGTTGGAAGGCGAAATCGTCAGATCACCCGATATACCCTACTTTGTTCCAAAGACTAAAAAATCAGGGTGGATATCCGGTATTTATAGCCCTCATTTTAATGGATATGGAGAGATTGTAGGAATAATTGGTATTATTCGCGATATTACCGAGAGTAAGCAGTTTGAAGAGGCACTAGATCAGGCAAATAAAAAACTTAATCTATTGTCCGAGGTCAACAGACATGACATAAATAATAAGGTGATCGTTATTCGGGGTTTCTTACAACTCGCAAGAAAACGAAAAATTATAGAAGAAATTGAACCATTTCTTGATAAAATAGAACATTCATTAAAGGTAATTGAAAATAGTATAGATTTCTCAAAGGATTATCAAGATCTAGGTATATCTAAGCCTAAATGGGTGAAATTATCAACTATTGTAGCAATTATCGGAAATCCTGCAATTCATGTCATCAATGAAACGGGATCTCTCCAGATATTTGCCGATTCACTCTTTGAAAAGGTACTTCATAATCTGATAGACAATACAATACGTCATGGAGAGACTGCAACAGAAGTCCATATAACTGTTATTACTGATAATGATGACATACGGATTATATGGAAAGATAATGGTATAGGTATTCCTTCTGACCAGAAGGAGATGATATTCGAGAGGGGTTATGGGAAGAATACCGGGTTTGGTCTGTTTCTTACCCGTGAAATCCTTGCAATAACAGGGATGACGATGAAGGAAACAGGGATTCCAGGGAAGGGAGCATGTTTTGAAATCACGGTGCCGAATGGGAAGTGGCGTTATGGGAGTGAAGGGAGTTAATTCGTTGTAGATCGCTTCGGTCGGACATATGCTGATGCATCAGTCCTTCTCGCTGCTTCAACGGTTGCACCGGGTTAAAAGCCGGGTTCGTTTCGCTCACTGACCGGTTCTGCCAGAAATTCGCTCGTTGGCTCAAATCGTTGATACGATTTCTGCCTCCTCGCCGCTGGATGAGCTGTTAAGGGAAACTGAGTTACTATCAATCTCACGATGGTTAATTGGGTGTTTATTTCCCATCGTTCAATCAAGTGCGTAACTGCCCATCGGTTACACGTTCAGTAAAATCTTACGACGGTTGATAGACTTGATTTTCTGACGATTATTCGGGTGAGAAAAAGACCGTAGGTCATTCGTATGAACAGTTCCCAAATATTTTTTATTCAGCTAGAGTATTTCTATTAAAAACTGGCTGAAAATCAGTAATTATTTAATCTGATGATTGGCCATTCTTATTTGCCATGCCATATTCTGACCAAGACGTCTCATGGTCTGCATACCTTCTTCATCTCCTTCTACATCTCCTGGAGCAAATCCGATTCCAATGTTCCAGTAGGTGGAGCCAATTGTTATCATATCATTTATTCCAAAGAAATGATTGATTGAATCAACTGTGGTAACAGCACCTGCTCTTCGTGCTACACTGATTCCTGCACCACATTTTCGAGAAAAGAGATTGCCATTAGCCATTGCAACAAATCCAGAGCGATCAATTAACGCCTTTGTTTCAGGAGTCATATCTGCGAAATATGTAGGTGAGGCAATGATAATTCCATCCGCTGAAATCATCTTCTCAATACATGAGTTAAGGACATCATCATCATACACACATTTCTGATCCTTCTTCTCAAAGCATTTCATACATGCTGTGCATCCATGTATTTTTTCACTCCCGATATGAATTATTTCAGTCTTAATTCCTTCCTTTTCAATTTCCTGTAAGGTACATCTGATTAGCAGGGAGGTATTCCCTTCATTTCTTGGACTTCCATTAAATGCGATTACTTTCATGCTTAACCTCAAAACTGATATGTTTATCCAGTATCCTTTTGTTACTAAATAATAAAACAGATGCTCCCTAAATGGCTCTGGTTTATATGAAGTAAGCCCATTTGACTATTTATCTGAATTAATGCTATCAATCTCTGACCAGACTATTCCCTCAAAATATCTGGAACATATTCATCTCATCAGGAAAAAATGGGAAGTAACGTTGAATGACCTGATCCTTGCGGCATTTTCATTGGGTTGTGCGAGACTTGATGCATCACAGATTCCAGAATCGATATCCTTCCTCAATACCGTAGATCTGCGGCGATATTTATCGAAATGCGAAAATTCGGTTTTAAATTATTCTACTGCAAGAAAGATAATAAAAAACCTATTTGGTAATAGTACAAATAATGAAATGCATATACCCATCATTTCAAAAGTAGGAGTAATAAGCTTTAATCAGAGTGAACATACTTCTCCTAAAATAGTCAACTCGTATTTTCTTTCGTGTTATTCCTATCCACCAACAATTTTCTTTGCAATATCCACGTACCAAAAACAGATTACCATCACATCAGTATTCTTCACGCCATCAATAAAAAGAGAGGCAGTTCAAAGGGTGCTTGAATAGATCAAACGACTATTATCCTTGAATGAGCAGGATATCGTTCCTTCTCTGGTCGATTTTTTTTAAAGACCTGCACGTTCTACGATTACATCCGCTACCTGTGTTGCACTCAGGAAGGGAAAGTCTGTCGCTTTGAGAAGTTTCCCGGCTTCACCGGCAGTCATTTTTACATCCCCAACTTGGCAGGTTGTGTCAGCTCCTGCTGGAAATGCGGCGATAAGTTTTTCCGGTGTGTCAATAGGGAACGCTGCGCCTGCTAAAGCTCCGGATATCTGTGCGTGGATTTGTTCTTTAATTGATGTCATTCTTCTTACTCCTTAATCATTGATGAAATTTCACCGACTGCTTTTCCGATCGAACAGTCAGCATTGTGAGTGCTGCATCCAAAACAGGCATCCTTCAGATGAGCAATAGATTCTTCTGCCTTTTCTTTGGTCACTTCAGTATCAGTACATTTCCATATCGGCATGTTCTTCACCATACAGAAGTTGGGTGTTGAGATGATATACTTGAGCGTTATAATAATAACTTTGGCCTGACTAGGTGCATTTATCTAACTCTAAAAGTTATATCCTCATCTACCCAACATGATATCAATACTTCCCATGGAAAATAATTCGGAAAAATCAACTACCAATGATGCCCTCATGCAGGAGATTCAAGAACTGCGAGGTGATTTACATCGATTTATCGAACGGACAAACCAGGTTCATCTTCAATCAATAGTATCAGATCTGAAAAATGAATACGCTGATATCCTCTCGAAGAATCATATAGATCGCGTGCACGACTGTCTCTCAGGCCAGATGGTTCAGGACTGCGCAATGCATGATTCCTGTTTTCAGGTATTTCTCGATTTTCTCACCACTACATCCAAACATATCAAAGATGGAGAAATTACCGATGAGATAGTGGGTTCATACAAATCTCAAATCGAAGAAATGCGGAAAAAAGGCCCGTTTGAGAAATGTGACACCTGTTTCAGCGAAGTAAGTCGGTTATTTGAGAAACAGATTGATCTCATGCGTTCGCTTGGTATGCTCCACCAGCGGGAATGTTCTATTCCGATCACTGAATTCCCTGATGAAAAGATTGTATCAGAGATCATCGAACCGGTGGCTAGTACAATCCGATTTCAGATTCTGCAGGCAGTCTCTGCCGGGACAAAAACTTTCTCGGCTCTCTCTCATCTGACTAAACTCCGGGGTGGAAATCTCCTTTTTCACATTAAAAAGTTGCAGGAGGCGGGAATGATTATACAGCGGCATGAGCGGGGGGATTATGTCATAACGGAAAAAGGGTTCCGTGTGTTATCATCAATTCGCGATGTTTACGGGTATATAGTCCAGAGAGAATATTGAGCCTAAATGTCATTCCTGCATGATGAATGAGGGAATTCCCTGTATTATTTTAAATATTTTCTAACTATTCAGATGGTCAATACTGGTCGAAGAGCTGAATTGTTACAATTATCTTTAAATTGAAGAAGCCTGTTATCTGCCCATATTTTGATATTTGCTTGTTTTAATTTTAGAATGAAGATATTGACGCAATTCTCGAAGGGAATATAGAAAACAAAGTTATCCGAAATCTAATTGCAAAAAAATTATGTACAATGAAATGGACAATAGAGTATAATGGTAGATGCTATCCGGGTCCTCTATGTTGATGACGAACTTGGTCTCCTTGAAATCGCGAAACTTTACCTTAAGGAATCCGGTGAATTTTCTGTTACAACTATTGATTCGGCAATTTCTGCATTAGATCTCCTTGAAAAAGAAAAATTTGATGCTATAATTTCCGATTACCAGATACCAGGAATGGATGGCATTGAGTTCCTCATTGAAGTAAGGACACGCTTTGGGAAGATTCCATTTATCTTATTCACTGGCAAAGGCAGGGAAGAAGTAGTTATCCAGTCCATCAATAACGGAGCGGATTTTTATCTCCAGAAAGGTGGGGACCCAGGTTCGCAGTTTGCTGAACTTTCACACAAGATTAAGCAAGCTGCCTCCCGGAAGCTGACAGAGATGGCACTGCTGAAAAGTGAAGGTCTACTCCAGACCATAGTGACCAATCTGAATGGAGTCATCTTCTTTGTTGATAAAGAAGGGATCTTTCTTCTCTCTGAAGGTAAGTCTCTTTCATTGTTAGGACTCCAGTCAGGGCAGGTCGTTGAAGAATCAGTATTTGACGTTTACAAAGACGTGTCTGAAATTATCGTGGGGATGAGGGCCGCTTTATCAGGAAAACTCTGGTCAGGAATCAGCCATGTGCAGGATATTTTCTTTGATACGATTGTCACACCTATTTTCGATAGTTTAGGAATGGTTTCGGGTGCTATGGGAATCGCGGTAGATATCACAGGTGAAAAGCGGACTGAAGAGGCATTTATAACAAGCGAG
>CAIYHQ010000102.1 GCA_903926075.1 uncultured Methanomicrobiales archaeon | reverse complement strand
CAAAAAGGTCTAATTCCAGGCCCGTTCTCCAGATAATTTTTTTGGTATTCGAATCTGAATCATAGTCACCATGACACTGAAATTTGTGGTATCTGAATTCACCAAATGAGTCACAAACTCCTGTTTTTGGAATCAGAACTGACCTGAATTATAAATGGGGAAAAATTATAATCAATTGTATGTATAACTCATGAAAACTATCCATAATCCGATGATCCTGAATAAGAGAATACCATGGCAGGTCGTTATATTGGTCTGCATCCTGGCACTTTTATGTATGATAGGTCCTTCTCGGTATCAGCAGAAAATAAGCAAGTTGGATATGTGCAGACAGGGAGCACGGATGTAAGTGGGCCAATACCAAAATCCTATCTTGCAGCTCTATTATATTCCCTCACCCACTTTGACTCATCACAGAGTGATTCAACCCCTTATGGCCCTCCAAAGGGTGTTTTCACCATTGACCTGAAGACATTGCCGATAGTTTATAAGTCCTTTCTTATGTCTGATGACGGGAGAACTACCTCGACTTCCCGCCCGTTCGAACGAATTATAGTACGGTCGGGCTATAATTGCAAGGGTGTGTGGGGAGGGGGGTTAGACATTTTTTTTATAGGCTCAATTTAAAACCTATATCGTTTAAGAGACCACTGTGTCTTCCCTTTACAATGTACTGTTCAACAAGAGAATAATATCTCAAATTTACTATAAATCGCCCGGAAAATAAGTTTTTCAGGGAATCTCCTAATATCTCCCTAATTCAAGGCCTAAATCTTCAACCTTCTCCAAGAACCGGACTGACTGCAGTACAAGGTACTTGAGCTCATCATTGTTGAGTGAACCAGTCTGTTTAAACTTGATATGTTTTCCTACCCCCGGTTGGGTTGCCGTTTCAGCCGGCTGAAAGGCGAGAAGTAAATGAACGAGAATAAAAAGTATTTTGTGACCATTTAGCACTCTCGCATACGGGAATGCCTTTGGGTCAGGTAAAGGTTTCGATAAATGTTGAATTGGGAAAGTGGGGGGCTTCTTTTACTATTTGGCCCTGCATCCGACCTTCCAGGCCCTGTTGGGCCACCCGCGAGAAATGTAGGATTCATCTTCATTCATTTTGCTCTCTGTTTATCCAGACGCGTCTCCATCTCAACCACGGTCCGGGTGATTTTCATCAATGAGTCCGGGTTCAGTGATATTGAATCAATGCCCTCCCTGACCAGGAACTCGGCAAACTCCGGGTAATCACTTGGCGCCTCCCCGCAGATCCCGCTATGTCTTCCGTTCCGGTGTGCACCCTGTATCGCCATGGATATGAATTTCATCACCCCGGGATCTCGTTCGTCGAATTCATGGGCGATCACTCCAGAGTCACGATCAATACCGAGAGTCAACTGGGTCAGATCGTTTGACCCAATTGAGAATCCGTCAAATAAACGGCTGAATTCATCAATAAGAAGGATATTGTTCGGGATCATTGAAAAGGCAAAGGCTTCATCAGGGTTCCCAAGATTCATCATTATCTTTGTTTTCGGACGGGTTAAGTTCTTTAAGGACTCACTATCAACGTGGAACGGCAATATTCCATCGTACACGACCCCTTCGTCCCCTTCTGAGCAGTTGACGGTCACATCCTGTCCGGTTCTGATCTTTTCTGTAGCGTCGTTCGTCCCTACTACCGCTGCAAGACCAAGCTCCCGACTTACAATAGCGGCATGACAGGTACGCCCTCCCCGATTAGTAACGATCGCAGTGGCCGTCTTCATGACCGGCTCCCAATCAGGGTTTGTTGTATCAGTGATAAGAATTTCCCCTGGCTGGAACTCGGAGAGGTGGCTCACATCAGTGATTATTCGGGCCTTTCCTGCTGCAATCTTTTCTCCTACGCTCCTACCTTTCGCGATAACCTGCCCTCGTTGCTCCAGATGATACGTCAGAAGAACATCCTTCTCTTCCTGTGAGTGAACGGTCTCTGGTCTTGCCTGTACGATAAACAATTCCCCGGTGATTCCATCCTTTGCCCATTCAATATCCATCGGGACTGGCTGATGGGCTTTGCCTGAATAGTGATCCTCAATTTTGATAGCGTACTCTGCCAGAATGAGGATCTCATCATCAGTGATGCAGAAACGTCGGCTTTCAGATTCGGGTACGTCCACATTCCTCGTCAGGACCTTGGATGTCCCCTGACCATAGATCATCTTGATCTTCTTATCGCCGAGATTTTTCCGGGTAATTGCCTTATGACCAGTCCGTGCGGTTTGTTTAAAGACGTAGAACTCATCAGGATTAACTGCTCCCTGAACAATGTTCTCGCCAAGTCCATATGAACCCGTTATGAAGATAACATCTTTGAATCCGGTCTCGGTGTCAAGGGTAAAAATTACACCGCTTGAGGCAAGGTCGGAGCGGACCATCTTCATCACCCCGATAGAGAGACCGACCTCAAAGTGATTGTATTTCTTATCAATCCGGTAGGATATTCCTCGATCAGTGAAAAGTGTTGCAAAACATTTACTACAGATCTCACGAAGTGCATGATATCCACGGATGTTCAGATAAGATTCCTGTTGTCCGGCAAAAGAAGCGGTAGGGAGGTCTTCTGCTGTTGCTGAGCTCCTGACTGCAACATCTGTGTCCGGGCCATATATTCTGCAGAGTTTGTCGTAGGCTTCCTGTATCTCTTTCCAGAGATCGTCAGGTATACCAGCGCTTAGGACCAGGTCCCGCACTTTTTTTCCAACGATCGCAAGATCGTAAATGTTGGTCTTATCAAGGCCCTCCAAGGCCTCTTTCATCTGGTTAGTGTGTCCCCAGTACTCACTACGTGCCAATATGCATCGGAGGTTATTGCAAACCCATTGGGAATCTTTATTCCTTCCTTTGTAAGCTCTGTGTACATCTCACCAAGCGATGCATTTTTCCCCCCGACACTAGCGATATCTTCATTGTTTATCTCCTCAAACCAGCGTATATATTTTTTCGAACTCATATTTGTGCCTCGGGTTTTTCAGCCTTCAGTTCTCCGATTATGGTGATTGCAATATTTTTCATTGAGCAAACCTCCTGGTATCTCTAATATTATAGTATCAAGCGGAGGAACAATACATGTTTCGTTTCAAAGCAATTTTTGAGACAAAATTGTAAAATGCATAAAACGGCGGTATGAGGATTTTCCTAATAATTTCTCCCATTATGGAACTAATTTTTCTTTCCATCTTTGTGAATAAAAAATATAGATCCTATCTTTTCCAAATTCGGGTTTCGTAAATTAGAGGACTATAAAATCATACAAACTCATAATTGATTCGTATCTTGCAACTCGAGGGTACAGATATATATTCCCATGCGAAATGGAAGATGTTTCTGACAGAGGGATAATTGTCAAGATATTTTCTATAAATTATATTTGAAAAGGAATAGATACATTATGACAGATAAACTAAAATTAGCGGTTATAATTCCGATGTTGTTCATAGAATGGTTGTATATGCCATATCAATTGATGCAAATATCAGCTAAGAAGTGTTTAAAAGAAACAAATAAATTACAGAATGTATGGTCTCACGTGGAACGCCTTCAGCGTAATATATTGACCCCAGGGATACTCAGTCTTTCCAGGAGGTTTTAACAATGGATATACTCAGCCTTATAATTCTTGCAGTAATTTCGCTAGTAATTATTGCGATTCTCATCATGTCCATCCGGATAGTAAACCAGTGGGAACGGGCAGTACTCCTATTCCTGGGAAAATTCGTAGGCATTAAAGGCCCTGGTTTGTTTATTATTGTCCCGTTCTTCAATCACATCCCATATATTATCGATCTGCGTGTTATCACAACATCGTTCAAGGCAGAACAGACATTAACAAAAGACACAGTCCCGGTAAATGTAGATGCCGTCTTGTTCTGGCAGGTAATTGATGTTGAAAAAGCGGCACTGGAAGTCAAAGATTATGTGCAATCTATTTCTTTGGCATCGCAGACCGCACTCCGGGATGTTATCGGCAAAACAGTCCTTTCAGATATGCTTACCGGGAGGGAAGCAATTGACAATCAACTTCAGAGGTTGATAGGAGACCGGGTAATCGGCTGGGGAATCAAGATTATTTCAGTTGAGATTCGTGACGTAGTTATCCCTGGAGCTCTCCAGGATGCAATGTCCATGCAGGCACAGGCAGAACGTGAGCGGCAGGCCCGTGTCATTCTTGGTGATTCCGAGCGGCAGATTGCCATAAAGTTCGAAGAGGCTGCGAAAAGTTATGAGAACAACCCCACCGCACTTCACCTCAGAGCAATGAATATGCTTTACGAAGGATTGAAAGGAGCGCATTCGACAATAGTCATCGTTCCGTCTACCGCTCTTGAGACCATGACACTCGGAGACATGACAGGGACCCTTGCACTTGCTAAAACAATACAAAAAGAGCAAAAAGAATTATCAGATCCCAAGCAGCAAACAGAGTGATTAAGATGAGTCCGGAGGTGACCGATCACTCACCATATTGAACCTTTTTCATTGCTTCCAGGTAATATTTTCGGCCATATTTTATACCATTCCCTGGATAATAAGGCCGGCTTCACGCTTTTCACTGCTTCTTTAATGTTCATCCATCCGAGGTGGATCCCAATCGCCATCGACTACTGTAATAGGAAAACTATCGTATGTTTCAAGAGAGCATATATGACCTTAACCTCGAATTGTCCAAATTCGTAATAATTACTACCCGGAAAGTTCCTGCTATATGTTTAGGAATGAACGGAAAAGTTGAAAAAGCATTCAGCAGAATGAGTTCCCCACTATCTGTCTCTTTGCGAAATGACAGAAAAAAAGTGATAAAAGAATACGAGATGCTTCTGGCCAGATTAAAAACCGAATTATAGCAATGATCTGACTATGTCCCAATCCGATCATTAATTGAAAATGTGTTTAAATTAGGAAACAATCCAGTCTCTCTTAATCGATTACACCGATATTCTTGAGATTCTGTGACGAAGTTCATTTGTGTGAATATACTTTTAGTCGTAATGCTTATTTTAAGCGGTTTTAACTCAAAGGAACAATTACAAGCCGTTGCTGAATAGTGATTTGATAAGGAGGCTATAAAATAAAAGTATTTTTTTCAACTGCTAATAATAAGCAATTAACATTATTTGATTTTGAATCGACATCATTGAGAAAAATGTGCGTGTTGGGACTTTCTGCCTTCCCCCTGCCGGTTCGCTGCGGTGAACGAAACGTTGAGACGTTTCCTACGGTAGAGAGGAAGGACCACCGTGTACTCGTGAGCGTCCGAATTAGACCGTCGGCCTGCAAACAATGAGGATTTGCCGTTTACAGTTAGGGCACTTCAATTCAAGTTCAATTGACGACTGGATATCAAACAAATGACCTGAAATTGTATTTGTGGTTATAATTCCGTTACAAACCGGACAATTGATTTCAGTGGTGCGTCGGGGAATGTTAACGGTAGGGATCATGATTGTTTAATCTCTTCCTGCCACAGTTAATACTCATCGTCCTTCTGTAATCGTCTGCTGATTAATAATCCTTCTTTACATCGGGAGGATGCCGGTTTATTGCGAGAACACATTACCGGGTAATCTTACAATGTCCATCAATCGCCCGATGGTTAATTCGCTATGAATCACCCGTCGGTCATTCGTGTGCGTAACTGCCCATCGGTTACACGTTCCGTAAATCTCCCGACGGTTAATAGACTTAATTTCCCGGCGGTTATTCGGGTAAGAAACAGACCGTCGGTTATTCGTCTGAACCGTTCCACCCACCCACCCCCGTAAGTACTTACACGTTTGGAAATAATGGGCCACACCTGTCACGCTCTTTGGGTGGACCCGGTCGGACCCTGTGAGAACTGCCCGACATTAAGGGTATTTGAGACAAAACAGTCGGAACATACACGTTATGCACACCCCCCAATGGCAGGGTTTGGGATGAGACCCGATAGAGACAAAGGAGATAGTCAGGAAGCGGCTGAACATGACAGAGGATTATCTCAACTACTCGTGGGACAAGAACCGGTTTGGGCTCTCGCTCGACCAGGGTCTCATTGTTGCAATGGAAGACGAGGCCCGGTGGATGATTGCAGAGAATTTGACGGGTGGGAAAAACCGATCATCATATTTTGATATGATATACGAGGACGGGAGCCGAGCGGTTAAACCGTCAGCCGATACCATCATCAGGTGAGTTTGTATAATGATGACGTGACTGAAGCCTGGTACAAAAACATTATCCTTGTCCTTACTCTCATGATGACAATGATCGTTCTCATCATCGTCAATTATCTGCTAATCAGTCGCCGGCTGGAGTGGTCAATCAGGGAGGTCATTGCCGGAAGTGAAGTATTTGCAACTGGCAACCTCGATTACCGGATCTCGATAACTTCAAATGACGAAATCAGTGGGATTGCTAAACAACTCAACGAAATGGCAGAACAGATTTATCAGGTCACTGCTTCAAAGGTTGACCTTGAAAACGAAATTGGCATGCGTAAAACAACGGAAGAAGCACTTAATCAGGCAAATATAAAGCTCAATCTGCTCTCCGGCATTACACGGCATGATATCAAAAACAAAGTAGTTACTATACAAGGGTTTTTAAGATTCGCTCGAAAAACAAAAGATGTTGATGAGATTCAACCATTTCTTGATAAAATACAAGATTCAGCAAAGGTTATTGAGTACCAGATAAATTTTTCAAAGGATTAACAGGACTTGGGAGTAAACTCGCCCAAATGGCTGAACTTATCGAATATTATTATATTAGCCAGTAACCCCGCGATTCATAATTTTGATGAAACAGGAACTCTCCAGATACGCGAAGTAGGGGAGCCAGGGAAGGGTGCTCAGTTTGAAATCACAGCGCCGAATGGGAAATGGCGTTATGGGAGTGAATTATAGGATAGTGTTTCGTTTCTGCTACATCTTGCAACATGATTAAATTTGCTGGAGATCGTGTTTTGAATTGGTAGCAAAATAAAAATAATTGCATAAAAATATGCCATATTTATTCATAAACGGATCTCGATATTAATTCCCTTTATATTGGAATGAATTGATGATGTCATTCTGTGTTGATTCGGGGATATTCAGACTCTCACTGCTATCACCGGCAGAAACAGGTTTTTGGATCGTAAGAATTACAAATTTGTAAGGACTATATCATACCTGCCATCTTACAAAGGGATTCAATCCGCGTATCCATGTGAAAAA
Organism: uncultured Methanomicrobiales archaeon; assembly: GCA_903926075.1. Lineage (GTDB taxonomy): Archaea > Halobacteriota > Methanomicrobia > Methanomicrobiales > Methanospirillaceae > CAIYHQ01. The sequence continues at coordinate 1,077 of CAIYHQ010000102.1, read as the reverse complement.
TTACTTTTTCTTTGGGCACTTCGTATTAAGTTTGTCATTACATATTTTATCGCATATTTTAATATATTGATTTTCTCTACATACATGAAAAAATTCTACTATTTTAAACAGTTGAGCACATTGATAGACCTTATTACACAATTCTGACAGATTCGGGTTGTTAATTTTCCATAATTTTGTGATTTGTCTGATAGCGAGTTCACTGTCTGAATGGACTTTTACTGTGTTTCTTGTATAACATTTTGCCTCATCTAAAGCAAGTATTATTGCTTTATATTCTGCCTGATTATTTGTTGAATTTCCTAAATATTCACCATGTTTTTTAATTATTTCATTGTCCTGAATGAAAAGATATGAAATTGAAGCGGGTCCGGGATTTCCCCGGCATGCACCATCAGTATAGATTTCTAACACATCTTTTTTATTGGGTTTTCTTTCTTCATATAGCTCTTGAGGAAATATGGCATGGGAAGTTGATTCCGGGATATGAAGTCCTGACGAAATACGGATTTAAATGAATTCATATCTCCTCAAATATACCCCCCATGCAATTCGTGATCTTGATAAACAGTCATCGATGCAATTATGGAAGGAATCGCCTCCGGTCGGACACGACTTCGCTACGGTTATGCTTCCACCACTCCGGGTATCACTAGGAGAGATAAATGAGGTGGAAACGTCTTTCACCTACTTCGCACAACCTTTAAATGTGAATACTCCTATCATCACTATACTAGTGCACCTGATGAAATCTAACGGGATCTCCAATTGTTGAAAGGTTTGCGCTGGATATAATGATTGGAGATTGTCGCATCCCTGGCATCCACATCTAGTGAAACTATTGATAAACCAGACCGAGTCCCCCATGAATAACAATCACGAAAAGACAAGACAAGACAAGACATTCTCTTCTGATAAAAAATATCACATTGCCCGGAACTCCGGAAGCGGTATGCAAACCTGGCAATATGGATAGGAATGGTGCATGATGGCAGATGCTATCCGGGTCCTCTATGTCGATGACGAACTTGGTCTCCTTGAAATCGCGAAACTTTACCTTGAGGAATCAGGTGAATT
>CAIYHQ010000101.1 GCA_903926075.1 uncultured Methanomicrobiales archaeon | reverse complement strand
TGGTGGAAATGTGGTAAATGTCTTTAATAGAGGGGGGGATGTTACATTCCACAACATTTCTGCAAGCAAAAACCTGACTCCAAAAGTCCGCTTTGAAATAGACACTCCCAGTGGTGGCTGGTGGAAGGTTGCACCAAATCCGGATCCCACAAGGTTCAACAGTACCAGGTGGGCAGCAGGTGATTCAGTATATATTTACAAAGGGACTGATGGTAATTACTGGATGGTCGATAATCCTTCAAAAATCATTGATTCAGAGATAGCAACAATCGATTATCCGATAGGAGTTCGTGTTATTGACGCAACACAGGAAATCCTGATAGCACGGATAAATGTAGGAGGAGTGGGATCTGCAGGTGGTAGTGGTACAGGAGGTCTCACCATTGGAAATCTTAATCCAAATACGGCTCCTGCAGGAAGTCCGGACACCACGATGGTAATCACAGGTACTGGTTTTGTACCCGGATCTACTGTCAGTTTTGGTGGAATTATTCTCACCCCAACATCGATAACTTCCACCTCAATAGCTGTGACAATCCCTCAGACTTATCTTACAAATCCAGGTATAGTGCAGGTTTCAGTTACAAATCCAGGTGGAGGATCATCAGGACAGCTACCATTCACAATAACCTCATCAACCGGACCAACAATAACTAACCTCAATCCAAATTCGGCAACACAGAATGGACCAACATTCGATATGGTTGTCACAGGTACAAATTTTGTCGATGGGGCGAAAGTATACTGGGGAACCACTCCACTTACTACAACCTTTGGCAGCAGTACATCGCTTACAGCTACAGTTCCAGCTTCGCTTCTTTCCACTTCCGGCTCATTCGATATTACTGTTACAAACCCTGATAATGGAACTTCAGGTCCTGCCACATTTACGGTAAGTCCCTTACCGACTATAACGAGCCTTAATCCAAGTTCAACCACACAGAACGGAGCAGGTTTCTCTATGACAGTGACTGGAACAAACTATGTGAACGGAGCGGTGGTATATTGGGGAAACACTCCACTTACTACAACCTTTGGTAGCAGTACATTGCTTACTGCTACAGTTCCTTCCACGCTTCTCACAACTGTCGGATCCCTCGATATTACTGTTAAAAATCCTGATAATGGAACTTCAGTACCTGCCACATTTACGGTAAATCCCTTACCGACTATAACAAGCCTTAATCCAAGTTCATCTACACAGAACGGAGCAGGTTTCTCTATGACAGTGACAGGAACAAACTATGTGAACGGAGCTGTGGTATACTGGGGAACCACTCCACTTACTACAACCTTTGGAAGCAGTACATCGCTTACAGCTACAGTTCCTTCCACACTTCTCACAACTGTCGGATCCCTCGATATTACTGTCAAAAACCCTGATAATGGAACCTCTGGGCCAGCCACATTTACAGTAAGTGCTCAGAGTGTGCCGACGATAACAAGCCTTAATCCGAGTTCAGCTACACAGAACGGAGCAGGTTTCTCTATGACAGTGACTGGAACAAACTATGTGAATGGAGCTGTGGTATACTGGGGAAACACTCCACTTACTACAACCTTTGGAAGCAGTACATCGCTTACAGCTACAGTTCCTTCCACGCTTCTCACAACTGTCGGATCCCTCGATATTACTGTCAAAAACCCTGATAATGGAACTTCGGGGCCAGCAACATTTACGGTAAATGCTCCAGATCCAACAATAACAAGCCTTAATCCGAGTTCATCTACACAGAACGGAGCAGGTTTCTCTATGACAGTGACTGGAACAAACTATGTGAACGGAGCTGTAGTATACTGGGGAAACACTCCACTTACCACAACCTATGGAAGCAGTACATCCCTTACTGCCACAGTTCCTTCTTCACTTCTCACAACTGCCGGCTCTTTCTCTATTACTGTTAAAAATCCGAGTGGTACCACATCAGGCGCAGCAACTTTCACAGTCAATGCTCTACCTACGATAACGAGCCTTAATCCAAGTTCAGCTATACAAAACGGAGCAGGTTTCTCTATGACAGTGACTGGAACAAACTATGTGAACGGAGCTGTGGTATACTGGGGAAACACTCCACTTACTACAACCTTTGGAAGCAGTACATCCCTTACTGCCACAGTTCCTTCTTCACTTCTTACAACTGCTGGCTCTTTCTCTATTACTGTCAAAAATCCTAGTGGCGCCACATCAGGCGCAGCAACGTTCATAGTTAATACTCCAATTCCAACAATTACCACTATATCGCCGAATTCAGCTACAGCCGGAAGTTCCGCAGTTACTATGACAGTTACCGGAACGAATTATATATCCGGTTCGACAGTTTATTGGGGAACAACGGCACTGACAACGACATATAATAGTGGCACACAACTCACTGCAACAATTCCTTCTACTTTATTGACCTCGGCTGGAACAGGTACAATTACAGTTCATAATCCTGGTGGATCTACATCGAACTCAGCGACATTTATTATTACATCGCCACCTGCTCCGGACAGCTGTTCAGAGTCGGCTACAGGGAGAATTTGGGGTGTTGTCTATAATGATCTAAATAGTAATGGTAAATGGGATGCAGGCGAACCTATAATTGCCAGTCGCACGGTCGATATTGTAATTACCGTTCATAAAGTAGATACAACGTATCATTACACAACAGATGGATATGGAAAGTACGAATCAGATTGTTTCCATCATGGTGAAACTGATTACTCAGTTTCGATTTCACCGCCGTCTGGCTGGACTGTAACAACTGGTAATAACCCGACTAGTGACCACTTATCAAATAGCCCTAATAATCCAGAGATAGATTTTGGTCTCCACAATAGTTAATTTTTTTTAATACTGTTTATATAACAAAGTTTCAATATATTTCATAAAACATTTATTTAATCAATATTTTTCTCTTCAAATTTCAGTTCAATAAATAAAAAAAATTTCCAAAACAATCTCAATAACCATATATGGATCCAGTAACAAAATCACAATACAGGAATCTGTTTCATGGAATATGCAAAAAAGAGAATTTGACCCGATTTTGATCTCATCTCCATTAAGAGGCAGAACAATATGAATGACCGTATTACAAAATGGGGAGTACTTCTGTCAAGTGCTCTTGCCATTTTTATAGTAAATGTCGATGTTGGTAAATTTCTTCAACTTGATATACTTTGTTTGGAAGATTCGTCACATAAGTATGCCATATAGACGTCTCTTCATCCCAAAAACACACTACTCTGAAATTCATATAGATTGTTTTTATCTTACCTCCATCGGGATTGAACCTGGTTCTAAAAGTGCATAAAATATCAATCTCATCCGTTTTGGGACGTTATCTGAGAAATTCGTTTAAGGGCATTCCTTCTTGGAATTGTTTTTTTGCTTGAGACGATGCAGATAAAATTTTGATCACGTTTGGTGTAGCATTTTTGAATCATGTACTCATTCTCCTGAAATTTCAATGGATTTTAGGGATTGAGAAATAGTACTGTATACAGCATGGATTTTTAATCCAGCTGCTTTACCATTTGATCTTAGGGCGGGCCACTCCGTTTTAAGTTTTTGACTCACTCGAATAATACTGCTATCCTGAATCAAAATATCTTTCAAATCCTGAACCGGCCCTTTTAACTTATCAGAGCAGTTCGAAAACGTAAATTTAATATAATAGTTTAACATTTCGCGGAGGAATATTACCATATCCTTATTAAAACGGTTGAAAAAACCTTGGTACTTAATTTTATCTTTGGAATTTAGAGTATCATCAAAATCTATGTACCGCCGAAAGATTTCTTCTAATGATGGCTTTGAATGGCTGCTGATACCGAAAACAAATATGATTAATAAATATATGGGATTAAGTTTCTCAGCCGCTTCACGTAACCAGAATTACGTGCTTTTTCCATTACAATGGCCACAGAAAGCAAATTTGCTTTCCATGACACCAGACGATTTTCACCTTCTATGAAAATGGATTTCATATCGTTCATATTTGCGGCGGCATCAACCGCAAAATTATATAAAAGTATCTATTTTGCCGTAATCTGTGAATTCTAGTGAGTAATACTATTGCTGATTGGAATTAGGGTACAAGTCCTTAAGCTAACTTTCATGTAGGCTCTTTTATGCCTGAACCGGGTTAACCTGAATTCTACTAATAATAAGATCACTTTCTACAGGCACTGGCTCGTCTTCTTCCTTCAGACACTCAATATGAAGTTCTATTGCCTCCCTGATATTATTCATAGCTTCCTCTATTGATTCGCCTTGTGAGAAACATCCAGGAAGAGTCGGAACTTCTACCCAGAACCCCCCTTCTTCAGCGGGATGAATTATGATAGTATATTCATTCATGACAAGTCCTCAATGTATTTAAGAAATTTTACTTCTGTTAATCCTGCTTTCCGTATTGCAGCCTTCAATAATCCAAGTTTCACATCACCAGATATGGGGATGGTTATCAATTGGCCATTTGGCATTTTAATATTTATATGATCTCCTTTGCCTTTTCTAGGTTCTCCTCCAGCTTTATAAAACCCTTTTATCACTTCCTGCCCTTTTAATCCTTTGAGAGTTTTCATGTTGTGTAGAATTCCCCTTGAATCAGCTTCCTTTTCATCAGTAGAGATATATTCGCTGAATAAAAAGTGTGCTTTACCATATTGAGTGTTTCGATTGATGCCTTTAAAAAACTCGAACTATTCAGCCGGGTCTCAACGCTCTTTTCAATACCCTGAAAAAATCTTTCTAAATCTTATAGACTTGAATCCCGACTAAATCTTAATTGTCGAAATAGCGGAAAACTACATTGGCTTCATGTTAATTGTACTCAGTTTTTAACCCATTACTCTCTCCAGAAGAAAAGAGGAACTGATGGAATAAATTGAATAGACCCCGTTGAAAGAATGGATTTAAATGGCTGAATAGTTACCATTTTATCAATATTTTTCTCTTCAAATTTCAGTTAAATACATGAAAAAATTTTCAAAACAATCTCAACAACCATATAAGTATCCAGTTACAAAATCACAATACAGAAATCTGTTTCATGGGACATCTAAAAGAGAGAATAATTAACCTGATTTAGACTTCCACTTCTTTCAAAGGCAGAACAATATGAATGACCGCATTACAAGATGGGGAGTACTTTTGTCGAGTGCTCTTGCTATTTTTATGGTTAATATCGATGTCAGTATTGTTAATGTCATTCTTCCGTCTCTTGTAAAAACTTTTGACACATCAATTAGTGAAATTTCACTTATTACTCTTGCATATCTTCTTTCTTTAACAGCTTTTCTCCTCTTATCAGGAAAACTCTCTGATATGTTCGGCCCTGAACCACTTCTTACTGCGGGATACGGAATATTTATAATAGGTTCTTTTTTTTGTGGCTTCTCCCAGTCTCTTTATGAGATAGTACTTTTCAGGTTTATCCAGGGAATAGGAGCTTCAATGCTCTTTTCAACTTCTGCAGTTATTATAATCAGGTATATCCCTGAAGACTGGAGAGGCAGAGCTTATGGGATAAACGGACTTTTTGCAGTGATAGGATTTGCAATAGGATCCCCTATTGGCGGATTTATTCAGGAAACTCTGGGGTGGTCCTGGATCTTTTTTGTTAATATACCAATCGGAATTATAGGTATACTCATTTCACGTGCAATACTTACAAAACCATATCCAAGAGTGCAGGGAGCGAGCATTGACTGGGTTGGTGTTCTTCTCAGTATAATAATGCTCAGTTCACTAACTTACACTCTTCACATGCTATCAAGCCCTGAAGATTCCAGGATATTTTTTATTTCATGCCTTATTACTATTATTTCACCTGTACTCTTCCTGATTCGTGAACGCCAGGTAAAGCATCCACTCCTGGATTTTAGTGTGTTTCGTGACCGGATTTTAAATCTCGCCCTTCTTGCATTTTTTTTCTATATGATTATACTCGCGGGTACCAGTTTCCTTTTTCCGTTTTTTTTCATAAACATACAGGGTATGTCAGTTTCAACAGCCGGATTGTTTCTTGCAATCCCTCCTGTTGTTAGCATCTGCCTCGTTTATGTTTCAGGCTGGCTCTCTGACAAGACAAATCCAAGGGTACCGTGCATTATCGGGATGATCTTTTGTTTCTTTGCAAGTCTTTCATTTCTTGGATTTAATGCCTCGACAACATATATCTACATAATCGGTTCTTTTCTATTATTTGGGATAGGTATAGCACTCTTTGTACCTGCAAGTCTTGCATTTATTATGAACAGGGCAAAAATTGCAAATGCCGGGACAATATCAGCCATAAAAACACTGGTTTCACAGATTGGAGGGATTTTGGGGATAAGCATATTTGCTTTAATATTATCTTTCGGTACTTCAGGACAGGATATGAATGATTTAACCCAGATTAGCACATTTTCAGCCAATTTTAATTTAGCCATGACTGCTGTTTGCATATGTGCCATTTTAGGACTCTTCACATGCATCATTGCAAAAGAAAAGCAAATTACAACACGATCATAACCTTATTTCGATTAGTAAAAAACGGGTATCTGGACGTAATTAATTAATCGCGGGAGATTGATGATGAAAAAAACTTTATTTCCATTAAATCATGCCCAACAACGTATCTATCTTGTTGAGTGCATGAACCCAGGGACTGCAATGTGGAACGTTCCAAGGACCGTTCAACTTGAACAATTGTATTCATACGAGGTTATAAAATCCAGTCTGAAATATATCCTGAAACACGAAAAAACGCTTTCTCTGCGTATTGCAATTGAGAATGGAACACCAGTCCTGTTTTTTTCAGATGAGCAAATCGCAATAGAATTTTTAAAATTCAGACATGAAGGCGGTGAAAGTGCATATCAGGAGTGGGTAAAGAAAGAATCTAATAAGCCATTTGAGATGATTAATGGTGGACCACTCTGTCGGGTTTATATTGCAGAAACCGGACCACTCGAGCATTCAATCTTTATAAATACCCATCACATTATTTTTGACGGCTCATCATTTTTATTATTAACTTCTCGCCTTAGCAAGACTTTACAGGCAATTGCTTCAGGAAAACCTCTCCCTGTTTTTCCATCCCACAATTTTTTAGATTTTGTTAGCCATGAAGAGAAGTATCTTAATTCACCCGAATACGAAAAAGACAAAACGTTCTGGTTAGAGAAAACCCAAAATATCCCTGAACTAGTCGACCTTGCATTTCGTCATTCTGAAAATATTGACCGGAAACGACTTGTTTTCCAGATCTCCCCCGAATTAGCTGATATTGTCTATTCATACGGCGAAAAAGAGAGAGTTTCACCATTCCGTATTCTTCTCTCTGCTTTTTCAATTTATTGTTCCCGAATTACTGGAAATGAGGAGATGATAATCGGGACTGCTTTTGCGAACCGGTATCCGGAGGAGATGCTAGATGTTTTGGGCATGTTTGTTGCAAGCGTACCACTGTTTATAAGTTGCAAATCAGAACAAAATTTCTCTGAAGTCCTGCAATCGGTTACAGATACTTTAAAATCCTCTCAAATTCACTCACGTTTCCCATATGAGCAACTCATTGCAGAAAAAAGACGCCAAACAGGTGAGAGTGTCAATCTGATTGATTATACTTTTGTCCAGGATATTCCGGAAGAGACAAGTACAAATCTTCATACAATTTTTCACAACCCTGAAGAATCAGCAAATACTCTCACAATTTTTTGTCGTGCCGGAAGAAAAGGAGATAATATCCCTATAATATTAAATGTCCTGTATAATCCGGTCATTTTTTCGCAAAAACAAATTGAGAGGATGATAGGACATATTGAAGCGATAGCGAGGGAGGGTTGTACTGGTGTGCCTAAAAAAATATCTGAAATCAGGTTCCTCTCTCCGGGTGAAGAGTTTGAGCTTCTTTCAGAGTTTAATAGTACTTATCACTCTTATCCTGAAACAACTCTGCACCAGCTTATTCACGAAAGGGCAATCCGGCAGCCTGACAATATCGCACTTGTATACCAGAATACCCGATTTAGTTATTCTGAAGTTGACAAAATGTCATCAATTTTAGCAGAGAAACTCGTACAACATGGTGCGGGACGGGACGTTTTTATTGCAATTCTCGCAGACCGGTCTCCATTCCTAATCATTGCCCAACTTGCAATCCTCAAATCAGGTGCTGTAATTCTTCCTATCGATCCAAATTATCCTGCTGAACGTATCCGGTATATTCTAAAGGACAGTTCCTGCCCTATTATTCTTTCAAATCCAAGGTTTATATCATTCATTAAAGAAAATTCAATTAATGTTTCGTTTGTTATTGATCTCACATTAAAAGAGACATTTAGCGGCCAATATACGCGAGATACAGCGAGGGGTTCTCCATCAGACCTTGCAATCATTCTCTATACCTCTGGTTCAACAGGAAACCCAAAAGGGGTACAACTTGAGCACCGCTCTATTGTTAATTTTTGTCACTGGTTTATTGAGTATACTGAAATCACGGATGCTGATCATGTTGCAAAACACGCTAGTTTCAGTTTTGACAGTTCTATACCTGAAATCTTTCCTACACTTATAATGGGAGCCACACTATTCCTTATTGATGATGATATCCGTCTCTCGTTAAAACACCTGAATGAATATTATGAAGAGAATAAGATCAGCATTGGAGTTTTTACAACCCAGTTCTGTGAGCAGTTTATGGAATTTGCAGACAACAATTCACTTAGAGTACTGCATACAGGTGGGGAGAAACTCAGATTCTACAAGAAAAGAAAATATTCACTCGTCAATGGATATGGTCCGACAGAATGCACGGTTCTTGTTGCGGCATTAAAGGTAGAGACAGAATCTGAAAATATTCCAATTGGTTACCCAATTCATAATTGCCGGATTTATATCCTTGACAGGTGGAATAATCTTCAGCCGGTTGGTGCAGCGGGAGAACTCTGTATCGCAGGCACTTGCCTAGCACGAGGATATCTTAACCTCGCTGAAAAAACAAACCAGGCATTTACAGATAATCCTGTAGTTCCCGGAGAACGGTTATACAGAACTGGTGACCTTGCATGCTGGACACAAGACGGTTCACTCCTGTATATGGGGAGGATGGACCGCCAGGTTAAAATCCGTGGTTTCAGGATAGAAATTGGTGAAGTTGAAAAAGTTCTCCTCCTAGTCCCTGGTATTTCTGAAGCGGCAGTAATAGATATCAAAGATGAACTGGGCAGGGTAACTTTATGCGGTTATTATACTTCAGGAGCTCCTCTTGAAAATAAGATAATTACAGATTTCCTGAAAACAAGACTTCCGGAATTTATGATTCCGGGTCAGTTCATAAAACTCGAAAACCTTCCCATAAACCCAAACGGTAAAATTGACCGGAAAAAACTTCCACACCCTGATATTACGCGAGTTCGGGGAGAATACCTCCCTCCTATAAGTGTAGAGGAAAAGCAGATAGTCAATGCTTTTGAAGAAGTACTTCTAATTAAGCCTGTTGGAGTTGAAGATGACTTTTTTTCTATTGGCGGCGACTCCATCAAGGCAGCTCTCTTAATTGCAAAGCTAGAACGACTTTTTTCTTGTGACATACCACTCAGGGACTTTTTCAGATTAAAAACTCCGCGGGGTCTTGCTTTAATTCTTGCAAAAACAGAACATCCGGTGTTTCCACCTATTGTGCCGGCAAAACAAGCCGATGTATACCCAGTAACAGAGTCACAAAAACAATTATTCATGCTTGAAAAAATTCCAACGATTGGAACCACTTATAATATTCCGATAGTAATCGATATCCAGGGTCAGCTTGATAAAAAACGGTTGGCTAAATCAATTATCAGTCTTATTGAAAGACACGAGGCACTTAGGACAAGATTTGCAATTGATAACGGAGAACCTGTCCAGGTTATCGATAGTGAAGGGAAAATACGACTTACATATGAAGAGGTCAGTCCAAGTGAAACAGAAAATGCAATAAAATCCTTTTTTTCTAAGTTTGACCTCAGTAAATCTCCTTTATTTAAGGCTAAACTGCTTCAATTGGCACCTGAACAAGCTATCCTTCTACTGGATATCCACCATATAATATCTGATGGAATTTCAATCTCTATAATTCTTAAAGACCTCTCACTGCTATATGCCGGGACTGAATTGAAGCCCCCTTCTTTCCAGTTTAAGGATTACACCACCTGGGTGAAGGGACTTGAACACGAGGGATTACTTGAGAAGAACGTTTCATTCTGGGTCAATTATCTTGATGAGTATCAGCCTGGAGAATTTATCACTGATAACCCGCGTAGCAGCACTCCGGATTTTATCGGAAGTTCTCGAGAATTTGTCCTGGATTCTGATTTAACTCAATCGCTACGGGAACTCGTGAATAAATCCAGTACAACACTTCACTCTGCCTTAACTGGAATTATAAGTCTTTTATATTCGAAATATACCCAGAAAGACGATGTAGTAGTTGGTACGACAACAAACGGAAGAGGACCTGAAGGTTCAGAATCTGTCGTCGGGATGTTTGTTGAAACAATACCGGTAAGAAGTCGCTTCTCTCCTGATAAGACCTTTTTTTCGTACCTCCAGCACTTCAGGGATGACCTTTTTGATCTTTATGACCATGAACCATTTCCATCTGCCAGTGTATATAGTAAGGTAACAGAAAATCGTGGGGTAGGACGCCATCCATTGATTGACCTGAATATTATCGTTCAGAACATGGAAATGGAAACTTTTAATGTTCCCGGTCTCACGACAAAACGACGTTTGTATGACCTTCAAAGGGTAAAATTTGATATCAGCATCACTATCAGGGAAGAGCAAAATAACCTTATTATAAGGATAGACTACAGATCATCACTCTTCAGGGACGAGACTATCCGCTTGTTAGAAATCCATCTCCTTTCTCTTCTCCGTTCAATTACAGAGGATCCTCATAAAAAAATTATAGAATATACGATAATAGATGACGAAGAACGCAATTTTCTATTGAATACTATCAATGACACAAACACTCCGCGTCCTGCCTATAGAACAATAGCGTCAGCAATATCAGCGATTTGTCAGGCATATCCTGAATATCAGGCAGTTATTGCAGAGGACGGAAGTATATCATATCGTGAACTTGAAAGAATTTCAGCTCAAATTGCTGGAGAAATTCAGGATAAAATTCGGAATATTTCCGATAAGACCGACCTTATTGTTGCTATCATTGCAGAGAGGTCTTACCTTACAATCGCTGCAATGGTTGGTGCACTCCGTGCAGGGGTTGCATATGTAGCAATTGACCCACTGTACCCAGAAGAGAGGATTAAGTTTATACTTGGAGATACAGGTGCAACGATTTTAATAGGGAAAGAAGCTGCACTGCAGACCAAAAAAGACCTTTACTATGGATGTTACATCTCTATTGACAGATTAAGTCAGGAAACCGCCAATTTAAAAAGAATTTCAACCTGGGTTACTCCTTTCCCTAATGATCTGGCATATATTGTCTATACATCAGGTTCGACGGGAACACCTAAAGGAGTGATGATAGAGCACCATTCGATGGTGAATTTTATTTCATGGTACACTAAACAGCACCAGATTGGCTCTGACAGCAATTGTGCAGAGTTTGCCTCATTTACATTTGACGTTTCTGTAGTCCAGATTTTTGCTCCGCTTATAACTGGAGCAGAACTCCATATCATCCCTGATACACTCAGGTTTTCTCCTCAGGAACTAGATTTATATTTTGAAGAGCAAAATATCACCCATGCTCACTTTCCTACACAGTTTGCCGAACAATTTATTGAGGTCTCAAAGAACAGGAAACTTAAACGACTTGTCGTAGGTGGAGACAGGTTAAAAAAATATAAAATCGGCAATTACCAGTTAGTGAATGAGTACGGACCATCTGAAACCACGATGGCGTCAACAAGCATCGAAATAAGTTCTGTTATTACAAATCCTTCAATTGGACGCCCAATTGCAAATACCCGCATCTATGTTCTTGATGGAAAGATGAACCTCGTACCCCTGGGAATTCCTGGAGAACTTTATATTGCAGGTGAAGGTGTTGCCAGGGGATACCGGAACAGACCGGAATTAACTGAAGAAAAGTTTCTAAATGACCCATTTGTCCCTGGAGGACGCATGTATCGTACTGGTGACCGGGTTAGAATCCATTCTGACGGTTGCCTTGAATTTATAGGAAGGATTGATTTCCAGGTAAAGATAAGGGGTTACAGAATTGAACCCGGAGAGATTGAATCTGCATTGAGAGATATCAATGGAGTGAAAAATGCAGTAGTACTTGCATGGGATGATTCAGGCGGAGGTAAATATTTATGTGGCTATTATGAGGCCGATGAGCCAATACGCGAATCAGATCTGAGATCTTACCTGCATACACGGATTCCCGAATATATGGTCCCTGCAAGGTTTGTCCATATACCTGAGTTCCCATTGAACAGGAATGGGAAAATAGACCGCCATGCGTTTGAAATGCCTGACCCCACACATATATCCTGCCATGGAAAACAAGAACCCCCCAGGAATAAAACCGAACAACTTATTGCTAAATTGTGGGTGAAAGTTCTGAAAGAACCATTTGTATCTATATTTGACGATTTTTTTGAACTCGGTGCAGATTCTTTGCGGGCCATTAGTCTTCTTGTTGAACTTGAGAAATATTTTGAAGTTACAATATCTGATATATTTGAATATAGGACGATAGCAGATCAGGCAATCCACCTTAAACCAAGTAAGACTAAGTTTAATGAACGAATAAAACTCCTTAAAGACCTCGTTATATCTCCAGAGGCGGATTTTGAGGTGTCCCGGGAAAAGGAAGAATACTATAAGATTAACAAAAATACAAAATGGGAGTCATTTAATTATACTGCCAGACGAAACTACCGAACTGTACTACTAACCGGTGTAACCGGAACACTGGGCGGGTACCTCCTTCGTGACTTGCTTACAACGACAGATTATTCAGTTATTCTTATAGCCAGAGCTTCTGATGACCCGGATGCAATAAAAAGGGTCAGAAAAAGGATGGTAGCGACCTTCGGAGAAGAATTTCTATTAAACTTTGTAAACCGGGTAACCGTATACGCGGGTGATCTGACAAAGGAAAGCCTGGGCATATCAAAAGAGATTTATGAAAAACTTGTATGTTCAGTTGACGCTGTAATTCATTCCGCAGCATTAACAAAACATATTGGTGACTACCAGGACTTTTATGAGGCAAATGTTACGAGTACTAGTCAACTCCTGAAATTCTGTAAATTACAAAAGATTAAAGACTTTAATTATATTTCTACAATATCGGTTGGCAGTGGAATAGTTTCAGATAGGGATTCAATATTTTTCTCTGAATTTACTTTCGATGTTGGACAGGAAATTACTAATCCCTATGTCCTTAGTAAATTTGAAGCAGAGAAACTTGTCCATGCTGCACGCGATGATGGGGTTAACACAACAGTTTTCAGAGCAGGAAATATCACATTTGATTCACAAACCGGAGATTTTCAGCATAATGTAGAAGATAATGCCTTTTTCCAGCAGGTCCGGGCTTACATCAATCTTGGTCTTGTACCTGTCCAGTATGATGAGAGAAACTTTTCATTTGTGAACGAGACAAGTAAAAATCTTATCTCTCTTTTTAATAGAAAGATACTGGACAACCCTCTATTCCATACCATTCACCTTGTTAATCCAAATGTTGCCCATCTATCAGATCTACTTAGTGACCCGGCCCTTGGCATTAGATTACGAAGATCTTCTTTTTCTGAGTTTATCGATATAATTGCAGAATTATATGGTTTTTATGGGTTTTCAGAATATATTGACCGTCTGTTCCTCCATCTGGGCTGGAGCGATCTTCTCCAGGAAGTACGAAGTACTTCATTCATTGTGAGTTCAGATATTAGTTCAGAACTTCTTTCTAACTGCGATCTGTCATGGTCAGTACCAAAACCAGCAATGATGAATAAATTTGTCACAAAGGCTATGACTGAACGAATCAGGTTCCTTGCCAGTATCCCTTCTTTTAGTACCATTAGTGAAAATTACCTCCTGAACCTTGCAAGGCTTGTTGTCCCGGTTGCTGTAAAATCCGGGGACACCATCCAAAAAGAAAATAATCCAGTACAAGAATTAACTCTCCACGTAAACGGGTTTGCAGAAATGTACAAGCATTCAATTGATGGATGGACCGGGACAATTCGCATCCTTGGCCCTGGCGACATTAGTGGAGAAGAATGTATTACCACTTCAGATGCATATACAACGGTAGAGGCATTTGAAGATCTCTATCTTTACACAATAAATTCCAGGGACCTTACCACATTTATAAAAGAAGACCCTGATATTGCACTGGCATTCATAAGGATACTTTCAGAAAAGATAAAAAGACTTGATTCCATCCTTATAGAGATGGGGACGCAATAATTTTCCTATGTAACTCGTGAGATAGGGTAAAGGAATTAACCTACACTCACCCTAATAACTTCTTTACCTTTGTCCTCGATGATCATTTCTACTCCTCTCGACAGGTGTTCTATGAGTTTTTGTATCCTTTTTTGGGAAGCAAAACCATAGCGAACCCGGCAGTTAACCAGATAAAATAATTGAAACTGTGAGAAGGACCAATGCGTAGCAGGGTTTGATCGCAGCGATCTAACGCAAATTAACTCGCTTCACTTCCATAATGCCATTTACCATTAGGCACTGTTATCTCAAACCGTGCTCCTTTCCCTGGTTCCCCCCGTTCTCACGAATAGTGATGCCGGTGATGTCAAGGATCTCCCTTACAAGGGTTAATCCAAACCCTGAGTTCTTCCCAAAACCTCGCTCAAAGATCTCCTCCTTATCTTCAGCGGGTACACCCTCACCATCATCCTCGCATATGATCAGTTGACTATCACCTGATTCCTGAATAGAAAATCGAATTGTAGTTATCTTCCCACCGTGAAAAACAGCGTTATCTATCAGATTGTAAAAAACCTTCTCTATTAGAATATCTGCGAATACCTCAACATTGAAGGGTAGATCATTTTCCACCATGACCTCCCCGAGCAGGACTTGCTTTGCAGCATTATCCACGATTTTGTGGCATTCCTGCCAAGATGGGGCATTAATGCCGATCTGCTCGTATTCTTTCGTGAACTTGATCATGTCAGAAATCCTGTTAGCTGTGGTGGAGAGTTTATCTAAGTACTCATTAAGTATTGGATCTAATTGCTCATTTTCCATGAGGTTAAGTAACCCATTCATTACCATCAGCTTATTGTTAATATCGTGACGAGTAATCCCGGAGAGGAGGGAGAGCTTTTTGTTTGCCTGGCGAAGTAATTCCCCCCCTTGTTTATTTTCGGTGATATCCCTAGAGATCTCCAACACTCCAATTGGTTTACAATTTTCGTCTTTCAATGCTACATTTGCTGAACATTCGAAAAATTTTCTCTGACCGTGTATGTCAATCACGCTGGTCTCATGCCTGTGAATCTCTCCATCCTGAAATGCCATGAGTGTTATACACGGTTCGCAGGGATTTTGTCGTTGGTGAAACGCTTCGTAACACTTTCTGCCAACGAGGTCTTTCCCAAAATATCTTTTGGCCGTTTCATTAGCCCAGATAATGTTCAGATCTTTATCCATCATGCTCATGTGATCTGCGATCGATTCCAGCATGGCATTAAGTTTCTCTTCACTCTCCTGCAATACTTCTTCCGCCCGTTTGCGCCCGGTGATGTCGCGATTGCTGCCACGATTCCCGCAGTATTCTCCATTAGTATTGTATATAGGCTGACATACATGACTTATCCAACGTTCTTCCCCGTTTTTGGTTATGATCCGAAATTCAAGAGCGCTATGCTCTATATTATTTACCTCTTTGGAAGACAAGTGGCAAACAATTTTGTCCCGGTCATCTTTATGCGTTATTTTAATCAGGAGATCTGGATCGAGAATAAACTCTAGAGGACTATAACCAGTGATTCTTTCACAGGATGGAGAGACATAATTATAGTTTCCATCAGGAGTAATCCAGAATTCCCAGTCATAAGTGTAATTCGCCAATGTGCGATATTTTTCCTCGCTCTTTCGGAGTGCTTCTTCGGATAGTCTGGATTCGGTGACATCCTCAACAAACCCTTCGTAATGGCTGGGCTTGCCCTGATTATCAGGGACAATACGCAAATGCAGTTTTCCGTGTAATAGAGTACCATCTTTGCGACGATAGCGGTTTTCTATCTCAATGGATCCTCCATTATTTAATACGGAGGTTGCAACCACGTCATATTCAGGAGCTTCATAATAGATCTGCTGGGAGATGTTTGTGATAGAGGTTATCATTTCTTCAGGAGAATTATATCCAAACATCTTAGCAAGAGCTGGGTTTACATCGGTAAGTTTTCCATCAAAGTTAGAATGGAAAATACCGAGATTTGCATTTTGATACAGGCTATGATATTTTTCTTCACTTTCCTTTAATTGCTGTTCTGCTAGTTCCTGTTCTGTTATATCCTTAATATATGCAAGTTTATGAAGGACATTGCCTTTGTTATCCCGAATTACTTTCATATCTATAGAACAAGAAACAACACTGCCATCTTTATGCCGTGACGGAATCTTGTAGTTCTGAATAGTATCGTTTTCTTCGATTTTACGGAGAAGATCAATTCGTTGTTCAGGGTTCGCATATAGTTGTGTACTGACATCTTTTATTGACTGGATAAATTCCTCGGACGAACTATAGCCTAAAATATGTGCTGCGGTGTCATTTGCACTAATGATATCTCCGTTTGCCGCAATTTTACAGATACCAATAACTGAAAATTCAACAAGTTCCATAAATTCTCTTTCACGGATCATTATTTTTTCTTCGGCTCTTTTACGTTCATTAATATCGTGGCTTGTACCTTCATGATACAAAATGTTACCTTCTGCATCACGAACAAGCCTCGCATTAAATGAAACCCATACTATTGAACCGTCTTTATGGAGGCAGGGAGTTTCAAAATTTTCCAGGATTCCGTCTTTTAGTAAAATAAGTTTTGATATTTGTCTTGCTTTTGGGTCAGCGTAGATTTGCGTATCGATATCAGTTATCGACTCAATAAGTTCCTCGGCTGATGAATAACCCAGGATTTGTGCAGCATGGGTGTTGGCAGATAAAAATCTTCCTTCACGGACCCGGTAAATCCCCATTACTGCATTATTAAATATGGAACGATATTTCGCTTCGCTCTCAAGTAATGCAAGTTCTAAATTTTTTTTAGGGGTGATGTCACGAACAATAGCCATCACGGTGTTCCCCTTGTAAGGTATCATTCGTGTTTCAAAATAAAATAATTCGCCCTCCAGGGTCAGCGAATATTCATACATCTGCAATTTCCTGCTTTCAAGTGTTTCTTTAATTTTAATCCTCGTTAAAGCTGAAAGGTAATTAGGAAGGGTTT
Source organism: uncultured Methanomicrobiales archaeon (assembly GCA_903926075.1). Classification (GTDB taxonomy): domain Archaea; phylum Halobacteriota; class Methanomicrobia; order Methanomicrobiales; family Methanospirillaceae; genus CAIYHQ01. The sequence continues at coordinate 32,585 of CAIYHQ010000101.1, read as the reverse complement.
CTTCTACTTTTTTACCTAGAAACTGTTCGGGGGAGAGGAGCAATAATTCTTTTCTATTGAACTGGCTGTCAAGAATTTTTCCATCAGCAGAAATATGAAAAAGAAGGTCTGGAATTGACTCAATAAGGGAGCGATTACGCTCCTCGCTCTCCCAAAGTTCATTCTCCCAATTTTTTCTGCTTGTAACATCGAGAATAACACCGTCAATGAATTCCACTACCCCTTTATCATTATATGTCGGAGATCCACACTCTTGGAAATAAATGATTTCTCCTTTAATATTTTTTATTCGGTATTCAATCTCATATTTTGTTTTGTGTGAGATTGCATGTTGATAACCAGAAGTCATTTGCTCAAGATCTTCGTCGAGAATTATTGATTCAATTGGAGAGAAAAGACCGGGTATGAGAATTTCGGGCGTATATCCAGTCAATGTATGAAATAATTCGTTAAATTGTACATAACTTTTAGTCTGGACATTGAGTCTGAATACAATTCCTGGAATGTTGTTAATTAAAGCCCTAAAACGTTCTTCACTTTTTTTAATTTCCTGTTCCAGTCTTGTTCTCTTTGTAATGTCTTTGCCGGTAAGTATTAAATACGGTTCACCTTTCCCAATTGGAAAGAATACGAGGACAAACTCAAAAAAATATTCTTCCCCTTGATAATTTATAATTTCTTCAAAAATAACTGATTGGCCTTTGGAAATACGTTTTATGTGATTGGTTATTGATTCAATATTGAAAACATCAGTCTGAATTGAATCTATTAATTTTCCCACAAGTAATTCTCTTGTCATACCTAATATATTCGCAAATTGTTTATCCACCCATTCTATCGTGTAGTTTTCCTTTAAGATTATCTGGATGAATGGTGAAAATGTGGTAATACTATCAGAATGAGAATTATCCCTGGGGTAAAATTTTTTTTTCTGACCATGCTGCCTCATTGACACCTTACCTGTCAGGAGAAGAGTATCAAGATGTCTTGCAATGGTATGCCTCCCATGATTAAGCGCTATTGCGATTTCAGAAATGTTAAGGGGCCGGTCTGTATTTTTAAGAAGATACAGGATTTCATTAACTATATTTTTTTCCTGCTCCACATGGAAAGAATAGTATTTTTTTTGTTCTTATAATTAATGTATTTGGATCTCAAATAGGTTTTATTAATTAACAAATAAAAGCAAAAAAAAAAAATATAAATTTATGAGATTTAGATTCAATTTTCGAAAATTTCACACATTATTTGAACAAGTCTGAATAGATTTCAAACATTTAATTAAATTATTAATTATCCGAGGGGTTGAGAATATAAAATCTATCCTTTATGTTGATGATGAACTTGATCTTCTTGCACTTGCAAAGATATTCCTTGAGGAATCAGGTGAATTTTCAGTAATATCGATAGATACTGCATCTGCAGCCCTTGAGCTTCTCAAAGCAGAAAAAATTGATGCTATTATTTCAGATTATCACATGCCTGACATGGACGGGATACAATTCCTTGTCGAAGTCAGGAAACATTTTGGACTTATTCCTTTTATTTTGTTCACCGGAAAAGGAAGAGAGGAGATTGTCATACAGGCAATCAACAATGGAGCTGACTTTTATCTTCAGAAAGGAGGTGAACCATTTTCCCAGTTTGCAGAACTTTTAAACAAAGTTAAGTACGCAGTTTCAAGAAGAGTTGCAGAAGAATCTCTGCAGTCGAGTGAGGAGTTATTCAGGGTAATGTTCGAAAGGGCAAATGATGGAATTTTCCTGCATAATCTGTTGCCTGACGGGACTCCTGGCACTTATATTAAAGTAAATAACATTGCATGCGAACGTCTGGGCTACACAGAGGTAGAGTTACTTGAAATGTCACCTATCGATATTGTACCCCCAGAACACCTGTTCAAAGTTCCTCAGATTACTGAAAAAATAAAAAATGAAGGACATGGCAAGTTTGAAGCAATTCATCAAAGAAAAGACGGGACAAAATTTCCGGTAGAAATCAGTACAAGTGTTCTTATTCTTAATGGGAAAAAGGTGGCCCTTTCTATTGCCCGTGATATAACTGACAGAAAGGAGAGCGAGAGAGCAATAAGAGAGGTCGAAGAAAAACTCGAGGAACAACTAAGGGTTAATAAAGACCAGTTCTATTCAACACTTGCATCAATGGACGACCTGGTATTTGTAATTGATAATAACAATACTTTCGTCGATTCGCACCAGCCAGCCAGGTCAAACCTATATCTGCCACCCGAAAAGTTTGTTGGGAAGCAGGTAAATGAAGTATTTAACAAAGAACTCGCAGAAGTTTTCCAAAACGTGATAGAACGTGTTAGAATTACAGGTTGTACTGAACAGATTAGATACCAGTTACCAATTATAGGTCAGTCCAGATGGTTTGATGCCAAATTATCACCCCTTCATAATCCACTAGGGATATTTACAGGTGTAACTGCCGTTGTTAGGGACATTACGGAACAGGTAAACGTAGAAGAAGCACTAAAAGAAAGTCGGGAGAAGTATCGTTCTATACTAAAAAATGCAGTAATAGGAATATATAGGGTTCGTGAAGGAAGATTTTTGTCAGCCAATAGCTATGCTGCACAAATACTGGGTTACTCATCTGCAGAGGAACTTATAGAGTCGATAACAGATATCGATACACAGATCTATGCAGACCCAAAAGCGAGAGAAATATCAAAGCGTATTTTACTCAAAGAAGGAGTCCTGGAAAATTTTGAAACTCCCTGTCTCCACAAAGATGGTTCAATAGTATGGGTTTCATTTAATGCAAAAATAGTCCGAGATGAAGAAGGTAACATTTTGTACCATGAAGGTACGAGCCAGAATATATCAGAGCGTAAAAAGATGGAGAACGCAATCAGACAGGCGAACCGGAAATTAAATCTCCTTTCCCAGATAACAAGGCATGATATTAAAAATCAGCTTATAGTCCAGAATTCATTTCTCCAGCTCCTCGAAGAGGAACTGCCGGAAGTTGCTATCAATGAATATTTCAGGAAATTAAAAAATACCGCAACCCGTATTTTTTCACTGATCCAGTTTACAAAAGAATACGAGCAGATCGGTGTTACTGAACCAGGATGGATAGATTGCCAAAAGCTAGTTAGCGATATAGCAAATCAAGCATCACCTGAACATGTCCTGATAAAAAACGATATTGATGTTGGATTTGAAGTTTTTTCCGATCCATTGATTGCCAAGGTTTTCTATAATTTAATCGACAATTCAATAAGTTATGGAGAGAAAATAACACAAATAAGGTTTTCCTTAATAAGTTCCCCTGCGAGTCAGGTTATCATCTGTGAAGACGATGGTGTAGGAATACCCCTAGAGGACAAGGAAAATATATTTAAACGTGGTTTTGGAAAGCATACAGGATTTGGTTTGGCCATTTCCCGCGAAATACTTGATATAACTGGGATCAGCATATGCGAGAACGGAAAACAAGGCGAGGGAGCACGTTTTGAATTAACGTTCCCTGATGGATGTCACCGGTTCAAAAACAATACAAAGTGACTTCTTTGCGTTAATTGTAAGTGATGAATACTTGTTGAATAGCGGTTTAAAACATAGATTTATATGACTGGAAAAATATCCAATAGTATGCAGACAATTCTTAATGTCAAAAAAATGGAAAACGGAATTGCAGTATACTATGATGAGGGTGGAGAAACAAAGTTTGAATCCTTTAATTTTTCAGAACTTGTTGACATGAAAATTAATGCTCTTGACCTTTTAAAGGATTATAAAAATTACACAGTAGACGCAAAAACACATGCTATTGCAATGAACAAATAATATAAAATTTCATTTTATCGAGAGAACGAATTTCAGATGAAGGTCTCACTGCTCCAGATAAATACTGTTGTCGGAGATCTTCATGGAAATGCAGAGATAATAAAAGAATTTGTAAGAAAAGCAGCGGACTTTGAACCTGACCTTATTGTCACACCTGAACTTGCCCTGACAGGATACCCTCCACGAGATCTCCTTTTAATAAACGATTTTGTCAATGAAGCAGAGCGGACAATAAATAAACTTGCATTTGATTTGGAAGGATATCCTCCTGTCCTTGTTGGCACACTTTCAAAAAACAGGGGAAACTCAGGAAAGCCGCTTCATAACTCGGCTGTGTTGTGCAAAGACGGGAAAATCTGCAACATATTTCACAAAACACTCCTTCCTGCATATGACGTTTTTGATGAGGAGCGCTACTTTGAGCCAGGCAGGAATCCTCATATTTTAGCAATAAATGGTGAGAAGATAGGAATCTTAATCTGTGAGGATATCTGGACCGATGAAAGAATAATTCCTGCTAAAAGGTACCACGAGGACCCGGTATTTGAACTCGCGAAAGAAGAGATTTCATGTTTTATTAATATATCCGCGTCCCCGTTCACAATAGGAAAACATCAATTAAGAGAGCAGCTTCTTTCAGCTATCGCACAAAAGTACCATGTTCCTGTCCTCTTTTTAAATATGGTCGGAGGAAATGATGACCTCGTCTTTGACGGCCGTTCTTCTTCATTCAATGCTGACGGCAAATTAACAGGCAGGGCAAAAGCTTTTACTGAGGATATTCTTACTCTGGATTATAGCACAACTGAAGAGCAGGATATTTTTCCAGACAACTTTATCCCTGAAGAGGAGGCTTTCAGGGCTCTTGTCCTTGGAACCTATGATTATATTAAAAAAACAGGATTCAGGGATGTAATACTCGGGCTTTCCGGAGGAATTGATTCCTCACTTACGGCAGCGATTGCAACTGAAGCTTTAACGAAAGAGAAAGTCCTTGGTGTGCTGCTGCCCTCACCTTTTACGAGTGAGGAGAGCATAAAAGACGCTTTGTTACTCGCCGGGAATCTAGGCATCCGGACTATCACTATACCTATCGGGCCAATGATGGCTGCAGCTTATGGGAGCCTGGCAAAATCTTTTGTTACCCAGGAAAGTGGTGTTGCAGAAGAGAATATCCAGGCAAGAATACGCGGACTTCTGCTTATGGCAATCTCCAATAAAACCGGATCTCTGCTTCTTACTACCGGGAATAAATCAGAACTTTCAGTTGGGTACTGTACACTTTACGGAGATATGTCAGGAGGGCTAGGAGTAATATCAGATGTTCCAAAAACAATGGTGTTCAGGATTGCAAAATGGCTGAATTCAACAAATAACAGATCAATAATACCAGAATCAGTCTTGCTTAAACCCCCTTCAGCAGAACTACGCCCCGGACAGAGAGATGATGAATCCCTTCCGGCATACGATATTCTTGATCCAATTCTATTCCAATATATCGAAGAGCATGCATCGCCCGTTGAAATTATAAATGCCGGGTTTCCGGAGGAAATCGTCTACTCAGTCTGTAAACTTGTAAAGCAGGCTGAGTTTAAAAGGCGTCAGGCAGCTCCAGGGATAAAAATAACATCTCATGCTTTTGGAACCGGCTGGAGGATGCCGGTTGCGTCAAAGTTCTGGTTTTAGTCGATCAGACAATTATCAAAAAAGCGGCCATTGAAAGAATAAACGCGAGAAGAAGTACTGCAACACTAAGTGGTGCAATATAAACAAGAATTGCATTTACTGTAGCAGCAAGTTGTGCAATCCTCTGAGAGCCAAAAACCTTGACTTTTTCACATGCTGCAGTGCTTGACGCGACCTCTGCAATAATTAATTCAGAAAGCGCCTCGCGAAGAGTCGTAAGAATAAAAGGCAATAATTCACTTATTGCTATTTTCATGCCAACCGGGTTCTTTCCACTTGTTGTATTGACGACATGTGAATCTGTGGTCATTATTTCAGCCTCATCAACAAGACCTATTACAGCATTCCTGATATCCTCTCGGACTCCCTGTGCTAGGTTATTGCCATCGATAAGTATATACCCGGTCTTCTGGTCACCAGTTTCAATTACAAGGACCTGGACTCCATTGTCCCCTATTCCCTGTTCACGGGTGAATGGAAGAGATTTCTGACTATATCCGATTTTAAATTCACAAGACTGGTATATTGAGAGATCAGAAAAGACGTTTTTTGCGCCATTGAAATATTCTGTGCCTATAAGTGTCCCAGGGTTGACAAATCTCACGTCATCCGTGAGACAGTTGTGGGCATCAACAAATGCAATATCGCGGGCTATAGAGTGACCTTCAGACATAATTGCAAGTCCGAGCCCGAATTCAAGGTCTTCAGTCCCACTGGGACTCCTCGTACCGATAAGGAGGACACCCTCACCAAACCGCTGGGCAAGTAGTGAGACAGAACCATATTGGTACCTTTGTGATTTACTCGCTTTAGCTGTATACGCGAGCTGCGGGACGGTCTTCTCTACCGCATCAATTATCTTCAAACCTTCCTTTTCTGATACAAGGTTAAAATCATGAGTTGCACATCCATGTGGGACCATAACATTTCCTGGAAATGCATTGGCAAGGATGGTGGGCAGGTTTCCACCACCTATCTCACCCATTGGGCCGGGATGAACATTGGGGACGGTTATCAATACCGGGGTTGCATTCACTCTCCGAAAAAACAACGACACCTGTGGGATATATATCTCCTCACCAATCTCTATAAAAAATTCTTCAAGGCTTTTTGAGCCATCAGTCAGATGTGCGAGAAATGCATTCAGGAATTTAAGGAGCCTGATATTGAAAGATTTTTTAAGTGGCCTTTCAATAAGCCAGATTAAAAGTAGAAAACCTCCACCAAAGAGAAGATGAGCCACAACCGACAAAAGGAGAAACTGAGGCCCAAAGAATGTAACTGCAAAGACGGTTGCTGCGAGACTCTGAAGGAGGGCAGGTAAAAGCATAAAAACAACACGATAACTCGCAATTGCAACGAGCACAAGTAGCCTCAGTCCAAAAATTACACCAAGTCCTACCGCAAAAAAAAGTTCAAAAAGCGAAGGGGCGATAAAAACCGGGAGGAAAGTAATAATAACTCCAAAGACTGCCATTGCAAATGCAAGAAGACCTGACCTGTTCCAGGTCATCTGGCTCCCGGTAAGTTCTGTAAGCGGTTTTGTTAAGACAAAGGCGAGAATAGCAGGGATTGTAAATTCAAGTGTCCCAAAAAAACGGTGATAATCACCAAAATGCGACGATGCAACATCAATCGCTATACCGAGGAGGATTATAATTCCGAGGGAACGTGGCCAGGCAGGAGCATCAAATAAGTATTTTGAGAGGTTTTCAAGCTTTGCTTCGCTCGGGAATGCCATTACTGAAACGCCCCGAAGATAAGTTCACTCCTTCCTGCTGTACTTTTAATGTGAGGATCCAATGGGACTATCTCCTGCTTCATGAAAGGAGCATATAATGTCAGGCTCTCATACTCCCCACCCTCACCAGCCAGATGAATATGCCGTTTTTCCCTGATTTTCAGTAGCTTACTAATCAGACTTTCATTGATTAACGATCCTAGTAACTCTTCACCAAGGCCGTCTGCCGCAACAACAACAATGAGGGCTTTTAACCTTGATGCCACCTCCTGCATTAATTTTAGAGGGTCCATGTGCCATAGTGGAGAGACAAGTTGTATCCCAAGGTCCTTTGTAATAGCAGCTATTCGGTCACGCTGATAAACTGACTCAATTGCACCAGTGATAAGCCCTTCCACCTGAAGAGAATGTAGGCCTCTTCGCAGGTCATCCAATTCCACTTCTTTCTCTCCATCTGTATAAATCTCATGATACTGTATACCAGAATTTTCAGCAATCAGACGGACAGCATTCAGGTTGGCAGAGTGAAACATATATGAATGAGGATTTCTCGGACGGACTGTTACAATATACTTTACGTCCAGGTCTGAGTCAAACGCCTTTTGAATTGCAAGGATCGAGTCCTTTCCTCCTGATGAAAGAGCTGCATAACTCATCTTATAACTCGCTTAAAGGTCCAAAGTTTTGCTCGTACCTGTTTTTCATAGTATTCCAGTCCGCAAGATTGGTCTGGCAACCCTCTTTTTCGACAACAAATGAGGATGTAACCGTACCTATCTTTGCACATTCAGGAAGGCTGTACCCTTTTTTATATCCTGTAAGAAACCCTGCCCTGTATGCATCGCCTGCTCCGGTAGGGTCGGCCAGTGTAACTTTTACAATTGGGATGTGGGTTTTTTTCCCATCATAATAAAGCGAACTGCCATTTCCGCCCTCAGTCACAACTGTGACAGGAACTTTTGTTGTGATTTCATGTACAGTCTTCCCAAGAATTTCACACATCCCTTTCATCTCATGTTCATTTGAGAATAATATCTGGATATTTCCAAGGATTGCCTGAAGATCTGATTTTGAATACTTGTACAGGTCCTGACCCGGATCAAAAGTCGCAAATTCACTCTTCTCCGCGACCTGGACATTAAAAGCTGGATCAGCCGTAGCCATGTGGACAAAAGGAAGAGATGGAGCGCGATTTTCAGTAAATGCGACAGATGCACCCCACTCAAAAAAAGTGATCTGGTCCCCATTTTTATCGGTGAACATAAAAGCTGTTGCAGTGTGAGCATCCTTTACAATAAAAAAATTACGCTTCACTCCCAGGTTCTCCATCCAGCTCTCATATTCACTGTTTATGAAATCACCGCCTACTGCAGAGTGAAGGGTAACCTCTCCACCAAGAACTGCTATCCCTGCCGCTATATTTGCTGCGCCGCCGCCAAATAAGATCTTTCTGGTATCAATACCTATGCTTGAATTTTTGGCAGGTAGCCTTTCCACTTTACAGATATTGTCTATTGCCGTATGACCAACAACATGTATCAAAGAAGTGTCACTTCCTGCACTTTGAGCGGAATGTCGCGTAACACTTTTCCTACTACTGACTTAGCTATCCTTTCTGCATGCTCTTTTGATTCAGCTTTGAAGATTTTAATTTCAAGAGAGAGCCCGACTAATGCGGTCTGAGCAACAACCAGGGCACTATTAAGCTGTTTTTGGCAATATGGGCATTTAATTGCAGCTATCTCAACATCAACATATTTTGCAGTAGGATTTAAGCGTTTCCCTGCTTCACTTATTGCTATACCAATGGCGTCATCAATAGAAGACACATCCTTAATTATCCACGCTGATTCGAGGATTGCAAGAAAATCCGACATAGAAACTCCTTTTTTTTGATTTATATAAGATTATGACTGGACAGGACCTGCCATGCGTTCTGGGCAATTGTTGTAATTGAACTTACCGCTTCCCCTATTTTCAGTACTGCACTATCAGATTCATTTCCTTCAACGCCTCCAATTGCAAGAGAAAGAGAATCTACTGCCTTTTGAAAGTCACGTTCTCCGGTACTCTTTGCAGCAAACACGGTCTCTGACCTGATACCCTCAAGAAAGAGGACAAGCATCTTCTTTGCACCCGGCCTTTCTCCTTCCGCAAAACCTGATAATGAGTTAATAAGCTGACTTGAGAGAATAAGTTCAGACTTTGCACGTTCTGCAAACTGATAGTTTATTACTGCCGCCTTTACATCCATAACCATGAGTAGTACTTCGCTTTTCTTACAGGAAAATATTCCTGAAAAACTGAGGTATCCATTTCCATGATTTGGATAGGTCTGAAAAATTAATCTGAAGAAAAAATTTTTTATCGGGAAGACTTCTGCTTTGCACCAAGCATTGCTACTTTTGGCCTGTGCATACGCCTACGGTTCAGAGAGTTATTCTCTCTTCCCTGATCTGCGCCACGTCCGCGTCCTTGCGAAGGCCTGCGGCCCCCCCGGCCACCTGATGGACGTCTCCCTCCCATTTTCTGGTCCTGGGCTTCCTGCCTGTGCAGGAAGTGAAGCGATTTAAAGCGCTGGTTCGGCCCTGGCTTTTTATATTCTCCATCCTGTCTCGGCACAAGTCTTATCTGGCCTTTTACGCCCTTCACCTGCTGCCATTGAATTGAACCTGTCTTTCCCATGAGATAAAACTCCTTATCCTTTATAGCATAAAGCAGTCTTAAAGATTCGCCTGTTTCAGGGAGACTCAGCTCCTGAAAGGAATGAAGTGATCTCTTCCTTGAGGACTTCAGATATTATCTTTCCGTCCACCGCGCCCCTCACCTCTTTCATTACTATTCCCATAACAGGCCCCAGCGATCCCATCCCCTTTTCCCTGATGAATTCCTCTCTCTCACTAATCACTTTACGCACAATTACTCTTATGTCATCTTTTGTAAGACCCGAAGAGCTCTTTTCTATTGCTGCGTCAACAACTGTCCCTTCAGCAACTGCAAGCAGAAGGTCCGGTACAGCCTCTTTTCCTACCTTACCAATATCTACAGCCCTCAATACCGATATGATATCACTATTTGTAAGGTTAGAGATCAAAACGCCTTCGCGTCGCAATTCTTTCAGCGTTGAAGTTATAGTCCGGGAGAGAATGGCAGGCTTTATTCCTTCCTCTATCCCTGCTTCGAAAAGCGGCAGGTATTCAGAGAAGACAACCTGACGGGCTATCGCAGGGTCAAGGCCATAAGCTGTTACAAATCTTTGTGCTTTTACATCCAGTAATTCGGGGATAATAATGCGGCCCCATTCTTCACTTTTTATTTTTACCGGAATGACGTCAGTCTCGGGATACATTCGTGCAGCCCCAGGAAGTGGTCGCATGTACGAGGTGTTACCTAACGGGAGCATTTTGCGTGTCTCTTCCGGAACACATGTGAGAGCAGCTTCCGCACGGTCGATAACCTGACGGGCTGCACAGATAACTTCTCTTTTATTTCCTGATACAAGGACAAGGCAGTCAGAGGGTTCACTTTCACAAAAATTCCTGATGGAAAGAACCTCGGCTTCGGTTACTCCGTATGCAGGCAGTTCGTCAGTGTGAAATATTCCGCCAACCCCGCATTTCTTCGCATAATCAGAGAGTTCAGTTCCAAATCTCCGCCCGGGTTGTACCTCACTTCCTACAAGTCCGCCAAAACCTTTGAGTGTTACTACAATAATCCGTTCCGCACGTTTTAGTACTTCGGATTTCGTTCCTTTTAAGAGGGATGTTACATCTTTTGTCTCACTGGAGACAGAGGCACCACGCCTTAAAAGCTCATCGCGAATCTGAAGCAGGCTGACCTGTCGTGTAATTTCACGCCTGACTACTTCGCTTATCAGGTCAAGTTCCTGCACTCCTTTAATTTCAACCCTGGAACCGTCCTTAATTGAGATGTTGATATCCTGCCTGATTGTCCCAAGCCCTCTTTTCACTTTTCCTGTAGACCTGAGAACCATTCCCAGGTAAGCAGCCGTTGCCTGGACTTCATCAGGTGTCCTCATGAACGGCCCGGTTGTTATCTCAACAAGAGGTATTCCCAGACGGTCGAGAGAGAAATTATCTCCTTCTATCCTCTGGCAGGCCTCTTCCTCAAGACAGATAGTCTCGATATCTCCATCCGACGGCAGGTAGCCATTTACCGCAACTAGTGCGGTTCGCTGAAAACCGCTTGTGTTTGAACCATCAATAACGAGTTTTCGCATAATGTGGATCTGGTCTATAGGAGTCATGCCAAAGACCTTTGCAATAGTGAGACAGAGAGAAAGTGCTTCAGGGTTCAGGGGACCTGGAGGTTCTTCATCATCTTCAACAAGGCAGGTCGTGTCATATGCATGATAAGTAAACTTCCGTTCCATTTTCATCTCTTCACGTGCGGCCCGGTCTATTTCACCTAGTTCACTTTCAGTAGCCCTTAGGTACCTGAAATACTTCCGGTTGCTCTCACTGGATTCACGAAGGCGGGTTTCACAGTGGCAGAATAGTTTCTCCCTGGTGTCGAGCTGCTGATGAATCTCAATTCCAGCCATAAGGCCGAGAGAATCATAATCCATAAAAAGACCTCATCCGAAACTCACCTTTCAGGTTCGATTGCATTAAAGACCTAACTTCCTCATGGCCATTTGCATTTCCAAGCACCCACATAAGTTTAACAAGGGCGGTCTCCGGAAGCATCTCCTCTCCTTCGATGACCCCTGACAAGAGAAGGTCACGGCCTGTATCATAAACACGGTCACATACACGCCCGTGGAGACACTGGGATGTCATGACAACTTCGCCTCCGTTCCCGATAAAATGCCCGATTTCGCGTATTAGTCCTGAATTCACATGTCCAAGTCCAGTACCCGCAATTACGAGCCCATGACAATCCTCGTACCGTTTAATCACTGATGGGTCCATACCCGGGTAGAAGTAGAGCAGTGCACAATTTTTGTCCATTTTATCATTTAGAGAGAGTTCTTTTGAATTCCTGTGTTGTGTATGCGGGTTAAGAGACACCTCAAGTGAGGGATATTCAATATGACCAAGAGGTTCTCCACTTATAGTCTGAAATGCATCCCTCCTCGAGGTGTGCATCTTTCTCACCCGTGTCGCACGGTGAATAGAACACCTGTCATCCGATGACCCCGAGTGCATCACTACAGCTACCTCTCCAAGATGGCTTACGCATGCTTTCGCACTGCAAAGTGCATTCATTACATTGTCACTGCTTGGCCTGTCCGCTGAACGCTGTGAACCCACAAAGACGATTGGAACCGGTGAATCAAGCATGAAACTCACTGCGGATGCACTATACGCGAGAGTGTCCGTTCCATGAGTCACAATTACACCATAGGTACCGTCCTTTATCTCGTCATATATTTCACGGGCCAGTTCCTGCCAGATGGATGGAGTCATGTTCTCAGAGAGGATATTGTAAAGACGTCGGGCACGGTACTGGGCAATTCCGGCTAATCCGGGAATGGTCCTGACTATGTCTTCTGCATCGAACTGACTTGTAACAGCACCGGTTCTATAGTCAATCCGACTTGCAATGGTACCACCGGTTGAGATTATTGAAAGGACAGGGAGTGATTTATCCTGTTCAATCGTTTTCACAATTATATTGGTATCTTCCGATTTCTGTTCAATAGAACAGACTGAAAGCGGGATTCCTATGTTATAGCCGTTTGAAAGTTTGACTACAATGCTTCCGTCCCGCTCTGTTACATATACCCCTGAAAAATCCTTTCCGCCCCATCGGCATCGTATGAGATCACCAGATTCGAAAGTCTGATTCATATAGATAACCTCTCTTTTTCTTTTAATATTCCCGGAAAAATACCATCCATTTTTTCTCTCCGTTTTTTATTTTCAATTTCATCGGTTACAATCCTGGAAGATGCATAACTCTCAGCCCTTTTGACTTCAGCAGGTGCAGGTGCTCCAGGGTGAATTCTCCTCTCAATTCCGGTAATAGGATCTAGTGAATTCTCTATTATCGATTCGTTGAGGCCTCTCCCGCTTAATGAACCTGTACCTTCCTCTTTGGAAGCTGTGTCCAAAGTGGACAGATGCAAATCTCCCATCTTTACAGCCCTTCCAACGATATGATGAGCAGTCCTGAATGGAAGATCATATGAACGTACCAGAGTATCCGCAAGTTCGGTAGCGGTAGAATACCCTTTTTTACATTCTTCTGCCATTTTTTCAGTGTTCCATTTTATGCTCTCTATCAATGGAGCGAGAATTTTCAGGCTTAAGATCACATCATTCATTGACCTCCAGAGATGAGGTGTCAGTTCCTGAAGGTCCCGGTTATAACTCATTGGGAGTCCTTTTACAATAGTGAGAGCTGAAAAAAGTGCCCCTGAAACCGAACCCGATTTTGAACGCATGATCTCTGCAGTGTCTGGATTTTTCTTCTGGGGCATTACAGAACTTGTTGAACAATAGAGGTCATCAATCTCGATAAATCCGGCAAAACCTGAACTCCAGATAACAAAATCTTCGCAAAGACGGCTGACGGTTGTCATCAGGACTGAAGCTGCCCCCAATACTTCAAGGGGTGAATCGCGTGCAGCTACCGCATCCATCGTATTAAGGGCAAGCGCTTCAAATCCAAGAAGTTCACGGGTATACTCCCTGTCGATTTTAAACCCGGTTGATGCAAATGCAGAAGATCCAAGCGGAGAACGGTCTGTCCTTTTGTATGCATCAGAAAAACGGGCATAATCACGTGTTAATGCCTCCTCATATGCAAGGAGGTAGTGACCAAGAGTTGTAGGCTGGGCGTACTGAAGATGTGTAAAACCCGGCAATATAACTTCACATGAAAGTCTGACCTGATAAAGAAGCGCTTTACGCACTGCAAGTAATTCAGACAGAATTAAAATTATTTTTTCTTTTAATCGGATATGGATACAGGTTGCAACTTCATCATTTCTCGACCTGCCCATGTGAAGCCTCCCTGCGATTTGCGGACCTGTTTCCTTGGTTAAAGCAGCTTCAATTCCTGCATGAATATCTTCATATGCCGGATTAAACACTGATTCGGGTAGACCGGTATTATGGAAATGAACAAGAACTTCCATTAGTTGTTTTGCCGGTTCAGAGGGTATTAAGCCAACCTTGACAAGCATTAGCAGGTGGGCCATATCTACAAGCAGATCAGCAGTAGCTATCTCAGTATCTGCAACCATGGAAGAAAGAAAAGCCTCCACATTGCCGCTTCTTGTTCCACTTAGCCTTGCTGTCCGGATAGGATCGGTTTGCACAGTTTTATCCCTACTATATTCAATTCAAATGCACATTAACCGTATGTCAGATACATCCCGTTACCCGAAATTAAAATTTACCTGTTGAAATTAGTGCGAAACAGAAAAAAAGTATCTAATAAATCAACTTTATCAATAAAATTTACCTTTAAAGGTTAATATAAGCCACAAAAATACTCTTTTTATAGATAACCAAGTAATAATAATAGCATATGAGGACTATACTTCTGACAACATCTCTTGTTTTGTGTGTTGTTATTGCTCTTGCAATAGCAGGCTGCACACAACAGCCCTCTGGTGCTGCAACTTCAAGTGTTCCGACAAAAACGGCAACACCAGAGTTAAATGTACCGGTTACCGTTACTGCTGCTAATAACAATACAACAGCGTTACAGGCAACCCAGGCTATGACTGCCTCTGGTTCAAAACCAACTGTAAATATTCTACTTTCAAAGGGCGTCGGCCCAATGCCAATGCTTCTTGCGGACGGACAGATAGATGGATACATCGCCTGGCAGCCGTTTGTTGAGGTCGCAAAGCTCGCAAATATTGGAAAAGTCATAGTTTATTCAGGTGACCTCCCCCCTGCAGGCTCCTGGAAAAACCATCCCTGTGATGTTATTTCTGCAACTGACGATATCATCAGCTCAAACCCGGACTTTGTCACAGCAATGGATGCCCTCTTTATTGTTTCTGACGATTACGTCTCAAACAATACTAATGAATCTGCTGCAATTGCGGCTGACTGGCTTGTAGGAAAGATGAACTTCACATATGGGAAAACTCAGGTTGCCCCAATAGATGTGCTGAAAGAATCACTGCCGACAATCAGGTTCTCATCAGATCCATCACCAGACTGGATGAACGGCTCAAGGAAATTCATAGAGACTGAGGCAGAACTGGGGTATATCGGAGGTGCTGTAAAGAACGCATCACCCGAGGAACGTGATGCAATGATCTTCAATTTCAAGCCATACGAAAGTGCAAAGGCCATGGTCGAAAAGGGTTACATCACAACACCGAATAAGGTTGAAAAACAGGTTAGCCTTGGATATCTTATGTCTGACCATGACACGCCGTTATTCGTCGCAATTAAAAACTGGCAGTACTTCAATGACAAGTACCACATTGCCCTGAAGCCTGTTGACCCAACCGCTTCAAGACCGGATGTTGTCGAGCTAATTGTGAATGGCGACAATATTGCCAACATCAGACTTATCTCGGCGGACGCGGGGCCGCAACTTATGACACTCGCTGCACAAAACGGAATACAGATGGCATATGCCGGGATTCCGCCTGTCATTTCTGCTATCGACAAAGGCACAAAAATTAAAGTCATACAGCCAGTCCAGAACGAAGGATCAGGAATCGTTGCATCCGCTTCTTCACCTGCAAATGACTGGAAAAGCTTTATCGACTGGGCTAAACAGCGTTCGGACGAGGGAAAACCCCTGATAATTGCAACTCCAGGAAAAGGTTCGATTCAGGATGTAATGCTTCGCATATTCCTGGAAGAAAACGGGTTTGATCTCAAAGAAGTCTCCTGAACTCTGATCGAAGAAGTTAAACCGGGCGCATGAGAGATCTATAAGGATTTTTCATGCCGGCCCTGATTTCAATGGAGTGCAAGAACGATGGGTAAGAGTATCTGTTGTAAAAAAACTCTTATCCGGATAATCCTCCCCCTCATTATAATCATAACCTGGGAAGCTCTCGCTTACTTAATTAACAATGAATTTATCCTTCCGAAAATTGAATCGATACTACTTGTCCTTTTAACGCCAACTGCCGATATTCTAGGCAGCGGAGGACTCATTGGAAATGCTGCCATCAGCATAACAAGGGTCCTTATTGGTTTTCTCGTTGCCGCCCTCGTTGCAATACCTCTTGGAATTATGATGGGTAGGCGTGAGACTGTCCATGACTTTTTTGATGTGACTATCCAGCTAATCAGGCCTGTACCTCCCCTGGCCTGGGTCCCGCTCTCTCTTGCCTGGTTTAAAATTGGAATAACCTCAATGGCCTTCCTTATTGCACTTGGTGCTTTCTTTCCTATCCTTCTCAACACAATGGATGGTGTCAAAGGAGTGAAACGTACCTGGATTGAAGCTGCGACAAACCTCGGTGCTTCTGAATGGCATATCCTGAAGAAAGTCGTGCTGCCGGGATCAGCACCCACTATGTGGACCGGTCTCAGGGTAGGATTTGGAATTGCATGGATGTGTGTTGTTGCTGCAGAAATGCTACCTGGAACAAATTCAGGTCTTGGATATCTCATAATGTACGCATACAACTGGGGACAGGTACAGGTCATCATCGCCGGTATGGTAATTATTGGGTTAATCGGTCTTATCTTTGATACATTCTTCAAAGAAGTCGAAAGAAGGAAGTTCAGCTGGAGGGAACTCGACAGATGAACTTATTAATCGAAAAACTTTCGCGCAGATTTGAAAGCGAGGGAGGAGAAGCGGTAAATGCGCTCTGTGAGATCTCACTTGAGGTGATGGAGGGCGAGTTTATTTGTATCCTGGGCCCTTCCGGATGTGGAAAGACAACCCTGCTCCGGATAATTGCAGGCCTTGAAGAACCTACCCAGGGACGGGTAAAGATGAACAACGAAGAGGTGCATGGTCCCAATGAAAACCTCGTAATGATATTCCAGGACTATTCACTCTTTCCCTGGAGAAACGTTACAGACAACGTTGAATTCGGACTGGAAGTCAGGAATATACCCCCCGAAAAACGCCG
Source organism: uncultured Methanomicrobiales archaeon (assembly GCA_903926075.1). Classification (GTDB taxonomy): domain Archaea; phylum Halobacteriota; class Methanomicrobia; order Methanomicrobiales; family Methanospirillaceae; genus CAIYHQ01. The sequence continues at coordinate 15,301 of CAIYHQ010000101.1, read as the reverse complement.
TGCAAAAGCCGATGAATACATAGAACTTGTAGGGCTGAGTTCTTTTCGGACAAATTTCCCACACGAACTTTCAGGTGGTATGCGCCAGAGGGTGGCAGTTGCACGGGCGCTCGCGGTGGAACCAGCTGTACTTCTTATGGATGAACCATTTGGTGCGCTTGATGCGCAGACCCGCAACCTTCTCCAGACTGAAATCCTTGAGATTTGGAACAAAACAAAAAAAACAATCCTCTTTGTGACTCACAGCGTTGATGAAGCCCTTTTTCTCGCTGATCGGATAATTGTCCTCACAGCAAGGCCAGGGAGAATACGGGAAATTATAAGTGTTGATCTTCCACGTCCACGCGAGCGCACTGAACCAACTTTCGGAGCTCTAAGAAAGTATGTCCTCAGTCTTATAGATCAGGCAAAGAAGGACTGACAAGATTTATCAGCAGATATCACGACTTAATAAAGCACAGATATCACATAGGAGTTTGTAATCATGGTCAGAAAGCCGGGCAAAATGTATAGGAACATTTCAAAGAAGGCATATACCCGCAAAAAATACATGGGCGGTATACCAGGCAGTAAAATTACCCAGTTCGATATGGGAAACCTGAGTGAGAATTTCCCGCTTGATATTAGTCTGGTAGTGGAAGAGGCATGTCAAATTCGCCACTCAGCACTTGAAGCAGCGAGAATGAGTATCAACAGACGCCTGATCAAAGAGATCGGGAGAATGAATTTTCATTTTAAAATTCGTGTATTCCCCCACCAGGTACTGCGGGAGAATAAACAGGCGACGGGAGCGGGTGCAGACCGTGTATCTGAAGGGATGAGGCTTGCCTTTGGAAAAGCCGTAGGGACTGCAGCACGTGTGCGGCCTTCACAAAAGATATTCTCAGTCTACACGTCATCGCAGTACATTGACAAAGCAAAGTTTGCCCTTCGGAATGGCAGCCATAAACTCCCATCACCCTCGCATATCAAGATAGACGAATGTACAGTTAACTAGGAAGCGATTATGGAGATCTTCTCCCAATATCTCTTTTCAGGTATCGATTGTTGCATAAACAAAAATTATTCTTTTTTTGAAAAATGACAGAAAATAAGAATGTTTCACCTGATCTCATAGAGAAGATACAGGCCCTCACCCTTGAAGCGATTGAAGAAGCAATGATAGTGCTTCCGGATGACGTGAAAAATTCAATACGCGAAGCTTCGATCCGTGAATTTAGTCCGGTCGGAAGAGGAGAACTGAAAAATATTCTTGAAAATATCAGGATGGCCGAGTCATTAAGGGTCCCACTCTGCCAGGATACAGGCATCCCAGTGATTTACCTAACCCTCCCTGATACGGTTCCTTTTTCCCAATCAATTATCGATGCAATATACAGGGCAGTGAGGGAAGCCACTTCAAGTGTTCCACTCAGGCCAAACCTTGTGGACCCAATCTCCCGCGTCAATTCAGGGGATAATACAGGGGATAATATGCCGCCGGTACATGTTAAACCCGGTAATAAATTATCCATAACAGTATTGCCAAAAGGTGCAGGGTCTGAAAACGTATCAAGAATAGGAATGCTCCTTCCTTCAGACAAGAACAATATTACCCGTTTTGTAGTCGAGACAATGCTCATCGCTGGTTCAAGACCCTGCCCTCCCGTTATCCTTGGTGTGGGAATAGGTGGCACATTTGACACTGCACCAGCTCTCGCAAAAGAAGCTCTTCTCATGCCAATTTCCAGTATGACTTTATTTGAATTAGAGATCTGTGATGCAGTAAATGCTCTTGGAATCGGGCCCATGGGCCTTGGAGGTACAATAACCGCTCTTGCAGTGAAAGTCAGGACAGCCGGTTGTCATACCGCATCGCTTCCGGTCGCAGTGAATATCCAATGCTGGGCATCCAGGCGTGCTTCCCGCGAGGTCCGGTTATGAAACTTACAACCCCCCTTGGTGAGGAAATAAAAAAGCTGAAAGCCGGTGATAGTATCCTCCTTTCAGGGACTGTTTATACTGCAAGAGATGAGGCACACATAAAGATGAAAGAGAAAGGAATTCCTTTCCCTCCGGTTGGAGCTGTTATCTACCATTGCGGCCCGGTAATAAAGGATGGAAAAGTCATTGCCGCTGGACCAACAACATCTGCAAGAATGAATTCACTATCAGGTTTTCTTATTGATGCCGGGGTGAGAGCGTTTATTGGAAAAGGCGGGATGAGCGGGGAGTTCCTGACCCAGATAAAAGGGAGAGCAATATATCTTGCTTATACAGGGGGCTGCGCTGCGCTCGCAGCAGCCCGTATGAAATGCACAGGAGTCCATTACAGCGACCTTGGAATGGCTGAAGCTGTATGGGAAATAATTCTGGATGATCTTCCACTTGTCGTTGCCATCGATTCAGAAGGAAACGATCTCTTTTATGATGTGGGTGAAAAGGCAAAGTCTCAATTCCTTGAAAGGTGGAGTACTAAAAAGGCAGATGAGACTGGTAATTGATGAAGTCCGGTGCAAGGGTTGCAATCTCTGTACCCTAGTATGCCCATACCGGATATTCAAACCTGGTACAATCGCAAACCGCAAAGGTATACTCGTTCCTGTTACTGATAGACCCGAAAGGTGTACAAACTGCAGGCTTCAGAAGATCTATGGAAGAACCCTTTGTGGAATGTGCCAGATGATCTGCCCAGATCAGGCGATCAACTGGGTAAATGAAGAGGTCTATGAGCCACACAGGGTGGTGGTTGAAGATTGAGCAGAGTCGAGTTCTGGCAGGGTAATACTGCCTGTGCTGAGGGTGCTCTTGCTGCAGGGTGCCGTTTTTTCGGGGGGTATCCTATCACTCCTTCAACCGAAATAGCAGAGCATATGGCCCGTAGTCTACCAAAAGCGGGTGGCGTATTTGTACAGATGGAGGATGAGATAGGCGGTATTGCGTCGGTAATCGGAGCTTCGTGGGCGGGTAAAAGGGCTATGACCGCAACGAGCGGCCCGGGTTTTTCACTCATGATGGAAAACATCGGGTTTGCCCTTATGACTGAAACGCCCTGCGTTATTGTAAACATTCAACGCGGTGGACCGAGCACTGGCCAGCCCACAATGGCAGGCCAGGGAGATATGCTCCAGTGCAGGTATGGTTCGCATGGTGATATCAGTCCTATTGCACTTGTCCCTGCAAGCGTTGAAGAGATGTACAGCCTCACGGTCCATGCTTTTAATCTCGCGGATATTTACAGGGTCCCGGTATTCATAATGGCTGATGAAATAATCGGCCACATGAGAGAGAGGATAGAGGTCCCGGATAAAGTCCAGTTAAGCGAAAGAAAACCTGTTATTGATCCGACACATCCTTTCAGGGCAGGTTGTGACCTTATACCCGGATTTCCAACCTTTGGAAAAGGTTATGCAGTGCATGTGACCGGACTGACCCATGATGACCGGGGTTATCCCTGCACAACAAACCCTGAGATGCATGAGAAACTGGTCACAAGACTTTTTAACAAAGTTGAGTCTGTGCGGGACGAGATATCCCTGTTTGAAACCATAAATACTGACTCCAAAGTTGTTTTTATTTCATATGGTGCACCAGCAAGAGCAGTAGAGCAGATGCTCCATGATCATCCGGAGGCACAGATAGGTCACCTCCGTTTAAAGACTGTCTGGCCTTTCGGAGAGAGATGCCTTTCACAATTTCCAAACGCAGAAGTTTTTCTTTTTCCTGAATTAAACCTGGGACAGATCTCACGCGAGATTGAACGGCATACCCGGATACCAGTAATCTCAATTCCAAAAATTGGAGGCAATCTCCACTTGCCCCAGGAACTCTGGGAAATCACAGAGAGGTACTTATGAGCGGAGATGATTGGCTCAGGAAAGACCGGCTGCCCCATATATGGTGTGCAGGCTGCGGAAATGGAACTGTAGTAAACTGTACACTGGCTGCCGTTGATGAGATCGGGTGGCAGCGCGCGAATACAGTTTTTGTCTCCGGAATCGGGTGTTCTTCGCGTGCACCCGGATATGTTCTCACTGACTCACTGCATACGACACATGGACGCGCGATAGCTTTTGCAACAGGTGTAAAACTTGCTGACCCCTCACTTAATGTGGTTGTTATTACTGGCGACGGTGACCTTGCTGCGATTGGAGGAAATCATTTTATTCATGCATGCAGGAGAAATATCGACCTTACAGTCATCTGCATGAATAACCAGATCTATGGAATGACCGGGGGACAGGGGAGCCCTACGACCCCTATGGGGAAATTATCCACAACAACTCCTTTTGGTTCAGTAGAACCAGCATTTGACCTCACTGAACTCGCAAAGGCTGCAGGGGCCAATTATGTCGCCCGCTGGACTGGATTTCATGTTAAAGAGCTCACAAAGGCGATATTTAGCGGCCTTTCTACCAAAGGTCTTGCTTTTATTGAAGTGCTAGTCCAATGCCCGACGAATTACGGGCGCCGCAACAAGTACCGCTCTGTCACAGACCAGATAGACTATATGAAAACCCATTCTGTTTTAAAGCAGAAAGCCGACAGGTTGCGCGAGGAAGGAAATGAATTACCAGAGGATACCATAATCCTTGGTGAGATAGTAAAACGTTCACTTCCCGCAATGGGAGTCAGGAAATGAGACACGAATTGAGGTTATCCGGTTTTGGCGGACAGGGAATAATGCTCTCTGCAGTTATTATCGGTCGTGCTGCAGTTATGTATGACAAAATTTTTGCAGTTCAGACCCAGGTCTATGGACCTGAAGCACGGGGTGGAGCTTCAATGAGTGCTGTAATCATCGATTCCATCCCCATTCTTTATCCAAAAGTCAGAGAGCCCGATATCTTTGTCATCATGTCAGAAGAGGGGTTTTTAAAGTACGGGAAAGGTGCAAAGGAGAATTCAATGATGCTTATAGACTCTTCACTTGTTTATTCGCGGCCTGGAACACCGCATGTGCTAATTCCTGCAACTACTGAAGCTAGAAGGGTCTTTAAGCGGGATATTGTCGCGAACATCGTGATGCTTGGGGCACTAGTCAAAGTCACGAAAATTGTTACACCAGATGCACTTGAAAAAGCAATTCTCGACAGTGTTCCAAAAGGTACTGAAGAACTGAATCTCAGTGCAATGAAACTGGGTTTCACCCTCGCAGGAGGATAGTTAATGAAGTTTCTCGAGTTCGAAGCTAAAAATATTCTAAAAGCTTATGGTGTTCCTGTTCCAAAAGGTATTCTTGTTAAATCAATCCAGGAACTTGAAGATGCACTTCCATCACTCCCTGAAAAAATAGTGCTTAAAGCTCAGGTCGATGTAGGAGGACGTGGTAAAGCAGGCGGAATTATCATAACTGATAAAGAACGGGCATTAAAAGATATTACAGATCTCTTTTCACGTTCAATTAAGGGACGATCAGTTAATTCTGTTCTTGTTGAGGAAGCTCTTGAGATTAAAAAGGAGTATTACTGCTCAATAATTGTCGACCGTAAAGAAAAGTCACCTGTAATTATATTCACAGATGAAGGTGGTGTTGAAATAGAGGTAACCGCCCAAAAAAATCCACATGCACTCCGCAAAGCGCGAATTACTCCATTACTTCAAAATGTACCTGATTTCATATTACGGTCTTTACTTAGAGGTGCCCAAAAAGAGATAGGGCCGGTCATTAATGCGCTGTTCAGGGTATTTGTCGAGAAGGATGCAATTCTCGCAGAAATAAATCCATTGGTCCTTACAGAAAGCGGAATTTATGCTGCCGACGCTAAACTGATAATTGACGACAATTCACTCGCACGTCAGGGAATTACAGTCAATCGTGACCTGACAGAGAGAGAGAGAACCGCTCTCATTCACGGCTTCTCATATGTTGAATTAAAAGGTTCAATTGGTGTCATCGGCAATGGCGCAGGGCTGACAATGGCAACACTTGATCTTATAGAATATTCTGGAGAAAAAGCTGCAAATTTTCTGGATGTAGGAGGCGGAGCGGACCAGGAGAGAGTAGCCCATGCACTTAGACTTGTTGCTTCCGACCCATCCGTAAAAGTAGTTGTTGTAAACCTGCTCGGCGGAATTACACGCTGTGACGAAGTAGCAAAAGGTATTATTGCTGCAAATGTTGCTCCACATATTATTGTCAGACTTGCAGGGACCAATGAAAAAGAGGGAAAAATTATCCTTGAATCTCAGGGTTACGAAATGGTCTCCACGATGGAAGAAGCGATTCAAAGGGCTTGCCAGGTGGTAAAATGATTTACGGCTCACGAACTGACGGAGTTATAGTTACAGGTGCAACCGGGAACCAGGGAGCGTTTCATATCAGGCTTATGAATGAATATGCTCAGTCGGTTGGCGGCAAAGGGGTCGTTGCCGGAGTTACACCTGGAAAAGGAGGGCAGGAAGTTCATGGCGTTCCTGTGTATAATACTATAAAAGAAGCCCTGACAGAAGTTAGTGCCACAAAAGCTGTTCTTTTTGTTCCTGCAAAGGCAGCTTGCGAATCAATTATGGAATCTGCTGAAGCAGGAATTGACTGTGTCGTTGCAATTACTGAACATATCCCGGTCCATGATGTAATGAAAGCCGTTGCATATGCAAAACTTTATGATTGCGAGGTTATTGGGCCAAACTGCCCTGGTCTTCTTTCCCCAGGTGAAATAAAACTCGGTATTATGCCTAGTCAGCTCTTTACCAAAGGAAATATAGGGGTAATTTCAAGAAGCGGGACTCTCACTTATGAAGTTGTGGACCTGCTTTCAAAAGCTGGTTTCGGACAGAGCACAGTTATTGGAATTGGCGGAGACCCGGTCATTGGACAGACATTTACAGATGTTCTTGCACATTTTGAAGACGACAAAGAGACCGATGCTGTTGTAATTATCGGTGAGGTGGGAGGGAACCTTGAGGAGGAGGGAGTCCGCTCGACAGAGATCCCGCTTGTAGCATATATTGCAGGAGTAAGTGCTCCGGAAGAGAAACGCATGGGGCATGCAGGTGCCATCATTGAAGGCGGAGAGGGTGATGCACGTTCAAAAATTGAAAGGCTTAGGCGTCTTAATGCACCAGTTGCACAAAAACCATCTGAAATCCCACAACTCCTGAAAGAAATATTATAATAATATCATTTCAATTAAAAGAGAAAAAATTAAAAAAATTGAACGTGTCTTGAAGGAAGTTACGCATTTTTTGAATAATTGACCTGTAGGGGGGTAGGTGGTCGTATATTCATAATGTGGGGGTTATTGTATTGAATGGTAACTTCTACATCTATATTCTCACCACCTATATTTATTCATTTGTTGTTATATAATGATATATTATAATAATAGTAGATTGTGATATTCAACATTGTATATCATTGACTGGGTTTTTTAATAATCTCCCAAACTGCTATATTATAAAAAATGAAAAAGCAATATGATACGTAAAAAAAAAAGAACGTGTCTGGAAAGAAGTTACACATTGTATCAGGCCGATAGGGGGTAGGTGGCCATCTATTATTAGTGTGGGGTAATGTTATTGAATGAGTAACTTCTATTTTCTAAATTGTCTTTCCGCATATTTATTTATTTGTAAATATATAATGGCATATAATAATAGTATAGGATAGTGTTACACATTATTATATATCACTTCAAACACATCAATATAGAATATACGTTTTCGTCTCAACTGAGAATACAGAATTGAAAATATCGAGATGAAAAATGTCAACCGAAGGACCTCTTGCCACAATTCAAAAAATTCTGCACGCTCATCCAAGAGGACTCTCTATCGAAGAGATATCCCGTAAAGTTCCAATAAACAGAATTTCTGCAGCTAAATACCTTGCTTCCCTTGTGCATTCAGGTCAGGCCGAAGTGAAAAATTATGGCAGGGCAAAGATCTTTACAGCAACAAAACGTCTCCCTGTTACCCAGATGCTTGAACTTCTGCCATCTGCAATCGTTATAATTGATGAAGAAGGTATTGTCCAGGATCTCAACTCAAAATTCCTGGAATTAACACAGATGAAGCGGGAGGACCTTATTGAGAACACTATCCGGTTTACCCAGTTTTATAAGGATGCTGCTGAAGAATTTGAGGAGGGGATACTTAAGGCATTGTCAGGGACTTCATATGAGTTCGAGATTGAAATTTTTAATAACGGCGACAAATTCCCCTATAAAATTCGATGCTTATCCATTGTCTTTCCTAATTCAAGGCCCGGGGCAATAATACTCTTTGAAGAGAATAAAAATCCGGTTCAGATTCAACCCGAATATAGCCTGGACACAGTCATAGAAACAAGTGAAGAAATAATAAGTTCTGGTTCTAAATTCTTTTCAAATGGAAACCGGGCTTTAACAAACCATTCAATAGAGGATTACAATAAATGGAACCTACTCTCGGACCACTTTAACAATGGCCCTCCATTGAATGAACTCTTCAAATCATCGCGCCGTTTTCTCTGGACACTTGACAAGCAGGGTAATTTTCAATCTGTAAGTGAAAACACGGGAGAATTAATTGGATATGAATCAGAAGAACTTTTAGGGCGATCTCTACTGGACTTGATTCTGCCCGACGATAGACTCCGTATCGAACCAATTTTTGAAGAACTCATCGATGATCACGAAAGTTTCCTGCTTATCGATATGAAAATTGTCCATAAGAAAGGGGAAATGATAAACCTGGAGACTAGTGCAACAGTAATATCAGATGACTTTGGAAATTTTATCGGATTTCGAGGCGTATGCAGAGAAGTTTCTGAGAAAGGGGAAGTTACTTCGCACCTGCTTCTCCAGCGTGACCTTGGAATTTTACTTGGAGCGGTAAGCGACCTGGACCAGGCCCTGTCACTTTCTATTCAGGCAGCTATTAGGGCTTCCGGTATGGATTGTGGTTGTGTATACCTTATGGACCCGGCAACCTGGGATTTAAATCTGGTTTTTTCATCGGGTTTCAAGGAAGAAAAGCAAAAAGAACTTTCACACTTTTCTTCTGAAACACGACAGGCGAGGCTTGTACGTGACGGTTATCCATATTATAGCAAGGCAAAAGGTTGGGAAAAAGAGATAATCGGACTTAAAGAGGAGGATATTCTTTCAATCGCTATTATACCACTTCTTCATGAAGGATGGGTTATCGGGACATTTCTTATGGCCTCCCACTCAATTGAGGCAATACCACGCGAATCACGACTGGCTCTCGAGAGCATTGCAAGCCAGATAACTCATATTATCATAAGAATCCGAATAGAATCTGCTTTAAAGGAGAGTGAAGAGAGGTATCGCACAATATTCCGTACAGCAAGGGATGCAATATATATTCAGGATAAAAATCTCCGGTTTATCGATGCTAACGAAGCAACTGAGAGATTGCTAGGAATTCCTCTCTCTCTTATCATTCATAGAGATGTTCTTACGGTATACGGCCACCCTATCGGTGAAGAAATGAAAGCGATTGACGAGCGTGTCCTTGAAGGTGAAGTAATTGAAGGAGAACGCACATTTATAATTAACAAAATTCCAAAAGTTCTTCATTTCACTAAAGTTCCTTTAAGGGATAGTGATGGAATCATCCAGGGATTAATAGGGATCTCAAGAGATATTACAGAGAGAAAACTTACCGAAGATGCACTGAAACAGGCAAATAAACGCCTAAATCTACTTGCACAGGTTACCCGCCACGATATAAACAATGAACTTACCCGCTTACTCGGTTATATCACAGTTGTCGGAGAATCTGTGAGTGATCCGTTTCTCCTTGATCTTGTAAAAAAAGAGAAGGACTCAGCTCTCGTTATCCAGAGGCAGATAACCTTTACAAGGGACTACCAGAACATCGGAGTCAGATCCCCGGAATGGCAGGATTTAACAGTTACAATACGGCGTGCTTCAGAAATAGCAGACCTGGAAGAGATTAGCCTAATTGTAGACTGTCAAAACGTAAGCATATTTGGCGACCCACTTCTTGAAAAAGTATTCTACAATCTTATTGATAACAGCATCAGGCATTCAAAGGGAGCAACAAAGATACAGTTCCGGATTGAAACAAATGAAGACAATCTCGTTATACTTTGTGAAGATGACGGCGAAGGGATACCCGATAAAGAGAAGAACAGGATATTTGATAGTGGACACGGAAAAAATACAGGGTTTGGCCTCTTTCTTACCCGTGAGATCCTTTCTATAACAGGGATGACCATCCATGAGACTGGTATTTATAAAAAAGGTTGCAGGTTTGAGATAACAGTACCTCAAAATTCGTACCGGATAATTCCAAATTCTGAATAGAAATTAAAAAAAAGTTAGGTAGATGAAGAGGTTGAATTGTAGCCCAGGGATTTTAGAATCCCCTGGCCATTCTCTGCCATAACGAAGTTACCGAAATTAGTGGCTTGTTCTGTAATTTCGTGTTCAACAGGGAATGAAAACTCATATTCCATTGGTTGGACGGTCTCTTTTCCTTTAGTTCCTGCAAAATACCTGATAGCCACAGTATTGTAAATTTTCGCGAGAGACAGGTTGGATAAATCGATCTCCGGAGGGAGGGATAAATAAGTAAGTCCGTTTTGTTCTGCAACGCTCCTTGATAGAATTCCATACCGGGCTGATCCATTTTTAATGAATGCAACAGCATCAGGCCTTGAGCTTGCAAATATTAGTTTTGTACCAGTGCTGAAAGGGAATGTCACATTAATTGTGTAAATATTTGCAGACATTGTCTTAAGTATCTGGCTTTCTCTTCCAATTAAGGTAGGGAATATCTGTGAAAGGCCATAATAGCGGTCAGAGAGGTGTACAGCACTAAGTGCTTCCGCCCCTAGTTGATCATTTTGTGGATTTAGAATAACTAACTTTACTCCTTTTTTAAAGAGCGAATAGTACCAGTCATTTGCATTCAATGGTTCAACACTGTTTTTTGTCCCATCCCATGCAAGGACAACAGAGTCTCCTGTAATAATATCAGTTTTGTTAATGATGTTTTCACCAGTTAATTTAGACCCGGTATTTGGTTCAAAACCGATAATTATATCACTTTTTTTCAGAAGAGTAATGTTATCCAATATTTTCCTTTCAGGAACAGTGATTACAGTGACGAGAACATCGGGGTTCTGGGCAGCAAATGCTTTCTGTAATTCATCAACTGTGCCAGCAAATGAATCAGTTGTCACAATAAGGAGATTTTTCTTATCAATCGATACAACCGGAGCAGCCGGAGTTATCTCTGGTGTAACATTTAACGGAACTATTGCGTTTACCGGGACTGTCGCATTCACTGTAACATTTGCAGTGGGGATTTCAGTACTTAACACTTGTACAGGAGTGGCCAGAGCAGAAACCGTTGCTAAAGTTTCAACAGGATTAACAACAGGTTGTGCAGGATTATTATTGCTGACGCAACCACTGAAAAACAACATTAGCAATACAATACAGAGAAGAAATATTCCATAAGTCATTTCATTTTTCATGGTAATCACTTTTTTTCTTGCAAGATTAGGGGCCAAACTCACTCTAAAAAGGGAGAAGGCCCCATACTTTATCAATTAACCTGCCCTTAATTCAATCAAAAATCCTAAACATTCCTTCAGGAATTATCATCTCAAATTTTGCTCCTTTGGTGTAAGTTCCGGAGTCCAGAATTTTTATTCCTGTTATATGTAGAATTTCCCTTGTAAGAAAGAGACTCCGGTGTTTCTTTTTGTCCGGGTCTTTCATAAAAATCCGCTCTTTATCTTCAGGTGGGACCCCCATACCATTATCGAGAATAGTGATTATGACTTTGTCCTCCATAACTTCATAAGTCATTTCCACTTTCTTTATCTCTTCTCCATGTTTCAGAATATTATCAAAAATATTATAAAGGGCTTTCTCAAAGAGCGGGTCAGCATATACCTCAAGACTACCCAATGTAAAACTTTTTTCAACCGGAAGAAAATCGAGATGCGAAATTGCAAACAATGCAACATCATTAACTTTCTGCCATCTTGGTAAATTGATACCCATATCGCTATAATTCTTTGCAAACTCGATATTCTGCTGAAGGGTGAAGAGTGACCTTAGTAAATTTTCAATGAAAGGACGGTTGGGTCCGTCAGTAATTCTCGTTTTGAGCAGTGTGGTGTATCCACTTATCGTAAAAAGATGCTTTTCAATATCGTTTGTTGTTATATCGTGAAGCAATGCTAGTTTTTTATTTGCTCTGCCCAGGGCTTTTTCATTATCTTTTTTATCTGTAATATCTTCAATTATTCCATCTATCCATTTTTTTCCACTTTCTTCAGTAATTGTAGCATTTATCCGGGTCCAAATCTTTGAATCATCTTTACAGCGAAGCTGAATTTCAAGTCCATGAATTATTTTCTGCTCTTTTATAATATTAAAAAAAAGATCTCTCGATTCTTTTTCTATAAATAGCGAGTTTATATAAATGGATTTGAACTCTTCGAGCGAGGAATATCCTAACATATGGTAAAGGGCAGAATTGGCAAATGCGAGACCTTCATCATTGGTAAGAATCCATTGGAATACACCCACAGGAACAGTTTCAACAAGTAAGTGATATTTACTCTCGCTTTCTTCTCTCGCAATAATTGCCTCCTTTCGTTCAATTCGCATTTGTGAGTCAGCTATCTCTCTTTCAATTGCAGGGATTAACCTGGACAGGTTGTCCTTCAATACATAGTCCTGGGCTCCTGCCCGCATTGAATCAACTGCTACATCTTCACCTATCTTTCCAGAGACTATAATGAACGGGATATCGATGTTAAATGTTTTTGCAAGTGACAAGGCTTCTGAACCACTGAATTGTGGCATCTGGTAATCTGATATTATCAGGTCCCATGAATTACCAGCTAGACTTTTTTCCATATCCTCCCGGGTGAAGACTCTTTCTACAATTAGATCATAACCAGCCTTTTTTATAGTCCTTATAAGAAGAAATGCGTCATCTTCCGAATCTTCGACAAGAAGGAGCCGGAGAGACTTATTTTTATTGTTTCCGATATTGGCCGAGTTATTACTTTTCTCCATTTTCGTCTAACTCCTTCTCTGGTTCAAGCGTAAAGTAAAATTTTGCCCCTTTTTCAAGTTCGGATGTTGCCCAGATTCGGCCACCATGCCTTTTAATAATCCGGTCAACAATTGCAAGCCCAACACCGGTCCCTTCAAACTGATCCTGTGAATGGAGACGCTGAAAAACAATAAAAAGCTTATCGATATATTTCATGTCAAAACCATCTCCATTATCTTCGACAAAATACACCGGGACCTGACCATCGGTAATTGCTCCCACTGTTATTTTTGGCTTTTCTGTCTTTCGTGTAAATTTCACGGCGTTTGAGATCAGGTTAACATAAACCTGATTTAAAAGAACTAGATCAGCCATACAGTCGGGCATTTCTTCAATGATAAACTCAATGTTTCTTGAACTGATCTCATTTATAAACTCTTTTTTTATCTCATTTACAATTTTTACAGGTGAAATTGTCCTTTTTTCAAGAGAAATATGCCTGCTTGTCCTTGAGAAAGTTAAAAGATCATCGATAAGATTTGACATTCTATCGGCATTTTCACGACACCGTTCAAGATAATGTTTTACTTCAAGGTCGATATCTTCAATATGATCTTCAAAAATTATTCCTATATATCCGTCTATTGAACGTAAAGGTGCACGAAGATCATGTGAAACCGAATAACTGAATGATTCAAGGTCTTTGTTCGCGATCTCAAGATCTTTTGTTCTTTCCTTTACTCTCTGTTCAAGTTTCAGATTGAGATCCTGGATCTCTTTCTCAATTTGTTTACGTTGTGTGATATCACGGATAAAACAGACCAGAATCTTTTTACCCCCAATAATTTCCTTTGAAAGGGTTACCTTTCCCTCAAACCATTTGATACCGGCTGGTGTACTCAGTTTATAATCAACAGACTGGACTTCTTCAGTTTCAATTGCTTTTTCAATTGCATCACAGATAAGATTTGCTTCATTTTTTGGGATTATATTCTGAATTAGTCTTCCTTTTAATTCATCAGGTGGTTTAAACAGTAACTCAGGGTGTGAAGTCATAACATCCAGATACAACCCATCTTCATTCACTACAAGAATAATATCAGGTATTACATCAATAATCGCTTTCAGGCGTATTTCGCTCATTTCTAATGCAATTTCAGCTGCTTTACGTTCTGAAATGTCGATAACCACACCCTGGTACCCAAGTACATTATTCATATTATCCGTGCGTACCCATGTCCGGTCTTCTACCCACATAGTTACACCTGTACGTGTAATAAGTCGGTATTCCTGGGTGTATTCTTTGACTCCTGCTTCAGTATAACTTTTTATTTCTTCATTTAATTTTTGTAGATCATCAGGATGAACCAGCATTGAATAGTTCATTTCTCTAACTGTGAAGTCTTCAGGTTTGTACCCAAGAATACTGATATTATCTGAAACAAATTCGATTGGCCAGTTTTCTTCGGGTTTCCAGACAAATGCAATAGCCGGACTTTTATTGATGACCAACTCAAGCTCTTTTAGACGTTTTATGGTATCTTTTAATGATAATACCATAGTATTGATACTTTCTTCAAGAACTGCAAATTCTCTCCCTATTGTAAACCTTATTTTATGGTCAAGATCGCCTTTTGCAATGATATTGACATCTTCAACTATTTGTTCAATTGGCCGGGTAAGTCTTCGGGACACAAATATTGCAGCAATTAGACAAACAAAAAGTGCAATTGCTGTAATTAATCCATGTAGAATAAGTAAATTTGTGGTATTTTCCTTTTGCTTTGATGAGTCATAAACCAGTTCAGTGACAAGGCTCATATCCCCTGAATAATTCTTATCAAAGAGGTCAATATAGAGATACCGGGTTTTCTCCCCGGTCTCACCGTTAATTATTTCAATATTCTTTTTTTCTTTAAACAACCTGTCAAGAATCAAAGATAATTCCGGTGAAGGAGTAAAACTTTTATTACCTACAAGACGCTTCGCGGATGTAAATATCCGTGCCGACTGGAGATTTGGGTTGAAGAGTTGGATGTCCTTAATTGCATCCTGATATTTTAATTTGCTCCTTTGTGTTCTGAATTCTTCAGCGGATATGTCAATCTGAAACACGTACATGTGGTCATATGTGGGCATATAGGCGAATTTAGTGAGATTTCCCGTAAAATACTCCTGAACAACTCTTTCTGGAAAATAACCTTCTTTCTCTATAATTGACATAAGATAATCTGAAAAATCAGGAAGATTTTTTTTGAAGTCAAATTCCTTGTACATTGGGTTTGTTGTAAAGACCATAAAGGAGCTTCTGTTAATTATATCC
>CAIYHQ010000100.1 GCA_903926075.1 uncultured Methanomicrobiales archaeon | reverse complement strand
GATATATAATTTTAATATGTGAAAATGTATTTTCTATGCTTTAGAGGATAAAATAAAATTTCATCAAACATTTTGGCTTATTGGACTTTTTTATATTGGCAATTTGACATTGTAGAGTTAATTTACAAATTAATTGCAACCAGAAATTATTACATACCTGTGAGGCTGATTATTGATAATTATTTAAAAATCTCTCCTACTTTCTCAGGTCTTTACTATGAACGAGAATAATACAGCCCGGATATTTGTGCTTTTTCTTTTCTTCGTAATTATTACGATGACTTTTTCTTGTATTGTCGGAAGTGCAGTTGTTGAAAATTCTTCTGACCATTCAAAGACACAGGTACTTATCTATCTTGTTGGAAGTGATCTTGAATCTAAATCCGGAGATGCAACAGCTGATATAATAGAAGCGAGTGACTCCTATGGAAATACCAATTCAAAGGTTCTGGACGTTCTGATTGCGTTTGGCGGGGCGAACAAACAAGGATGGGAGGGGATGAAAATTGCAACAATGGAAGAGATCAATAGAGACCTCCAGGATGGAACAATAGGGAACGGGAATAACTATGAATACTCAGATCCAACTGCAGATATGGGGAACAGTGCGAGCCTTGCAAAATTTTTGGATTTTGCAAGGACCAACAGGCCTTCTGACAGGACGATCTTAATAATTTCTGATCATGGAAACTCGTATCAGGGCATTGGGTTTGATGAAAATACCGATAACGGGCTCCTTTTACCTGACCTTGAAAAGGGGTTAAACCAGGGTGGACTGAAATTTGACCCAATAATATTTGATGCTTGCCTCATGGGGTCAGTTGAAGTCTCGCAAAGTGTTTCGCCCTACTCCAGGTATATTCTTGCATCCGAGGAAATTCAAAGGGGTAGTTTTGATTATGAAAAGATAATTGCCCCCCTTGCCAAAAATCCTGAAGAAGATACTTTGACTCTTACCAAGGATATCGGAGCGACCTATATTTCGAGGGAGACAACATCACCTATTGTAAGGACGGTTTCAATAATTGATGTCTCAAAGGTCCAGGCTATAAATGAAGGTCTTGATTCTCTTGGTGAGAAACTGCTTCCTGTAATACAGACTGAGGAAGGACGTCGTGATATTGAGAAGGCTTATAATGACGCAATCCATCTTGGAATATCTGAAGGAGACAAGGGGACATCAGTAGACCTTGTTTCACTCCTTACAAATATTGAAAAGAAGCGGCCTGAGTTGTCTTCAGACTTGAAATCGGTCATTGCACTTGTTGAAGAAGCTGTTGTTTACAAGAATAATAATAAGTATAGTAAAGATGTTTCAGGAATATCAATTGCGTCTCCGGATGTTTTAACTCCTGCAGATTATGAAAAATATGGTGAAAGTATCAAAATTGGTCCACATTGGGACGAATTTTTCAGATCGCTTTTAAGTACTTCCACCGATTCATTTTCTGTTTCAGATTCATCATCATATGATACCGCATTAAACCCTGGGTCTAACAGTGAAAGTGATAATGTTAAAACCGAAGCATCCCGGAAATTTGAACTCTCACAGCCTTCTTTTATTAAAAAAGGTAATGGTACCTATTCTCTCGTTGATCCCTATGATGATGCCAGTGTTTACTCGACATACTACATTGTCAATGGCTCAAATCTCCTATCAATCGGTTCTGTTCCTGCAACTCCTGACCAAAAAGGGCTTTATAAAATCCCGGAATGGGACGGCCGCTGGTTTTTCCTCGCTGATACAACAAGAAAAATAAATCCTATCCTTCTTGATATGGAATATGATAGTACCACTATTGGTGGATTTGATACCTTCTATTCCTGGATTGATATAAATGACAAGAGTGAGGTTAATAATGCATCACTGGTTACATTCGTCAATAAAAAGAAAGATAAGCCGGAGATGGTGATAAGTCCTTATTACGAAACTGATAGTGGTGATTATCTTTTTGGAGATAGTCTGGATTCATTTGGGAAGAACTGGGAGGTAACAAGTTTTACGAACCGTTATAACCTCACAACAATGAAAAAAGACGAAGCTTCACTAGGTAATATGGTTGCCTCCTCTAATTCCAGAGTGAAATATGGCATCCTGCCGGACGGAACATATGCATCAGGTCTCGTGGCATATTATGATATTGAAAATGAATTATTAAACACAGAATTCAGACAGATAACGATAAAAAATGGCGTTGTTGTGAATAAAACCACGATAAGACTCTAAATCTATTTTTTCCAGGGACAACGGTCACAAAGCCCTGTAAATGCTGCTCTTACCTCTTCTGAATAATCCTTCATGAAAACCAGATAATAACATGCATAGGGTTTAATCGTTAATTATCGTTTACTTTGACAATCTCATCAAGCAATGTTTATTTATTATTACTAAAATGAAATTGATGGAAGGACTTTAACAGCCCTGCCAGAATCTCTACTGTGTGAACAAGTATTTCTGGAGCCATCCAAGTTCTTCAGATATCTTTCTCTGTTGGTTTATGAGTTTATGTGGGTGGTGCGGTTCACCTACGAATATGATGAACCTGACCGGGCCTTTACTCTCTAATTTGAAAGTCCGGTAGGTGACCCATGCAGATGCCGGGTTTACTGCATTATCGTTAGATCCAATCATCATAAGCAGCGGGGTTGTCACTTTATCTGCACTAAAGACAGGAGATGTCTTTGTATAACTGATGGGGTCCAGGTATGGAGGATCGGTGTAATACATCGCATTCATGACTGCACCGTTATTGTTACTGTACTGTGCGAAGTCATCAGCGGTCCCTGCTCCTGCAATAGCGGCTTTTAGTGACTGGTCTCGTGTAATAAATGCGAGAGACAGTATTCCACCGTTGGACCAGCCTGTTATACCAACCTGTGACTGGTTTATTATTCCTTTTTCTGCGAGGTACTTTATTCCTGCCTGGAAATCTTCTATAGGTAGATTGTAATAGTGCTTGTTTTCGATTGATTTACCGAAATCAAATCCGAAATTTGTGCTTCCATGGTAATTTACTGAAAGTTCTACCGCACCCTGAGCTGTTATCAGGTGATATGGAAACTCCCAGGTATCACGCCAGCTGTCAAAGTCGGTATATGTCGGGCCGCCATGAATTACAAGTACAAGCGGATAAAGGGTACCTTTTGTATATCCTGGGGGATACCTCACAACACCCTCGATATTGTCCCCGTTTGCACCTGTCCAGTTTACTACCTCTGATGTACCCAGTGATTTATTTGAAAATGAAGGGTTGAGTTTAGTAAGCTTCTCTTCTGAATTGATTGTACCGTTTGTGACTCTTGCACTGTATATCTGGGGGTACACAGATGCAGAGTTGTAGTTGTAATATAATGTTCCTCCGTCTCTTGATGACTCAAGGGCAAAGATGTTACCCTGATTTCCGCCTGTCAGGTTTTCTTTCTTCCATCCGGTTTCAGTTTTTGTGTATTTCGTGAGTTTTGGGTTGGTCCCGTCAGCAAGAAGTATATAGACTCCGCCTACAAAGGGGTTCATTTCAACATCATCATTAAAGATATCTACATGCATGCCTCGTGGCCAGTCAAGTGGCATTGTCTCCATAATCCCTGAACCTGGATAGTAGGCTATTACGTCGGTTGTATAGCGAATTGGGTAATTTATCCCGCCATTATTCATTTTCTCTATGTATACTACGCTGCTGTCCTGAGACCATGCAAATTCGTTATTATCCTGATATCCTTCAGTCAGGTTTAGAAGCTCTTTATCAGTCCCTGATGCAACATCATGGAGCATATAGTGAAATTGTGCTCCGGACTGCCATTGCGCCGGAGAAGATGCTGCTTTATAGATTATGTACATTCCATCCGGAGAAGGCGCGTATTTTGTTATTACATTATTATTATTGGTAACTCTCACTTTTTTCCCGGTATCAGGAGAGAGTGCATAAAGAACAACCGGCTGCGGTGTTTCATCGACAACTATGACATTATCTGATCCGGTTGGAGTATTTGTGTTGTCAGCAGCTGAATAGAGGATGGTATCATTATTAAGCCAGGTGAAGGAGTCAATAAGTTCGGGAGGTATCTTTTCAATTTTCTTTTCTGACTTATTAGAAAGACCGATAATTTTGAGATACGCATCTCCCCCTTTTATTGGCAATGCAGTGTAGGCAACTGTTTTCCCATCCGGTGACAGTGAATAAGCTGTTACTGATTCACCCGGAATTGAGATTGCTGTATCAGTCTTTTTGGCAATATCTATCCGCATCAAAGTCCCGTTATTTGCCGGAGGGGTGAGGTCCGTCCCAAGTGTTTTAAAATAGATAATGTTCTGATCGTCTGAACTGAGTGTAAAATGACCAAGCTCCTCCATGAGCAGGAGTTCATTGGTCGTAAGGGTCTCGCTGTTTTCAGCAGTTACCGGACAGATTATAAAGCCGGCAATTGCGAGAGCAATACATATTAAAAGTATAGATACCATTTGAGTCATGTTCTGTCTCAATTAAAAATTACACTTGAGGTTTATAAAGATATTCACAAAATTCCAATAAAATTTGAAAAAGGAGGATTATTTCTAATAAACCCAGTAACAAGGGCTGGTATAAGGCAGGGTTACTGTTTTTATAACATCACTCACCTTTGAGATGGGACTAATTTTCAATGTATTATCAGAGAGGGCATAGAAAGTATCATTAATGTACAGTAAGCGTTTTGCATTGTCACTTACGCAATAACGGGGTTCAATTGTATCTTTATTTGAGTTAAACGGAACTTTTCCAAGTAAATTAAACCCTTTTTCAGGCGTAAGCGAGAAGACGTATACCCCACTCCAGGCTGTTTCCTTATAATTATTATTACTGTTACCTGTACTTGTAACTTCATAAACAGGGATTGCAAGAATGTTCTTCTCTTTATCAAACAGGAAAGCCTTATGGTCGTCCAGTGCTGGTGATGAACTACCTGAGAGGCCAATCTCGTATTTATCAAGCATCTTTGGGTCTGTTGCATTTGTGACATCGAAAAGGGCAAGTTTTAAACCATTTGCTCTGTAACCACCTTCAGAGGTCTGTTGTGTACTTTCACCTATTCCTATGATATGAGTTGCATCATACGGGTGAAGGTAATCAGAAAACCCTGGTATCTTCAGTTTTCCCAGGACCTTAGGCTTTGCTGGGTTTGAGAGGTCGATAACAAAGAACGGGTCCATCTGTTTGAATGTTACGAGATATAGATTATCACCGATGAACCTCGCAGAATAGATCTTCTCACCCGGAGCTACATGAGTTATCTCGCCTATCTTTTTCATAGAACTGTTCAGTACAACCACATTATTGTAAGAGTCGGAGCTATACTGGTTCACAGTAGTTGCCAGTCTGAGGGTTGAATTATATTCATCTAGTGAAAATTGGTTAAGGAGCTGGCCTTCGACTTCTCCTTTTGCACCATATTTTACAGTCCCGTTTTCTATAGCTAGCCTGTGGATTATGGTTTTGGTCGATTCTTCAGATGATAATGTCACAGTTGTGGAAGGAATTTTATTATTTACTATTGTGACTGGAGTCTTTTGCGTTTTATTTGTTGAACCGGTTGAAGTATTTGCATCTATTATCGAAACATTAGTCTCGGATAATACCGGCGGCTTTATATCTTCCATGATAACCATGGGCCATTGATATTGAGGGTACTGTTCATATCCAAGGTACATGTTGTCAGGTGAGACATAGAATGTATTTGTTGAGCCCATCAGGAAAGTCTTTGAATCTATCTCCTTTCCAGTGGTCATGTTAAATGACGTTATAGTATGGAAGACGTATTGGGATTCAGGGTTATCAAAATAATAGACATCAGGAGTTGCAATGGTCTTGTTACCTGTCCGGATGGACGGCACAGTTATCCCTGAGTCAAGGTACGTGTAAATGTACTCCTGTGTAACCATATAGACAATATCTCCAATCCTTCGCGAGTCGTAGTATGTCCCGTCAACACTGATATTGCTCATGAGGACCGGTTTTTTTCTATCTGAAATATTATAAATGACCGCCTGGACATTTACCTGGGATGGATACCCCGGGGCAATTATCTTTGCCATAATTCCTGAATTACTACCTACTGATATTGTGCTATATGTGTCATATGAATCTTTGAACAGGACCAACCTGTCACCATTTACAAATATATCATATGGGGTGCCGGACGTGTTTAATTTAGAAATTATCGAAGCGTTTTTTCCGGGATATGCATCAACTGTAACGATCTTATCTCCACTGACGATATAGATGTATTTACCATCATTTTTTACTATGTCTGCTTCATCTACACCACTAACCTGAATATTTGTGGTGGAGTATGTTGCTGTAGTTTGAGAACTGCCTGTAGATTGTCCGGAAACGGGAGAGAGCTGGGATGCAACCTGTGGTACTGCAGATTTTGCTGTAGACATTGCGGTATCACTTACTCCGGGTCTATAGTTAACCAGGGATTGGTTTACCTGGTTTTTCTTCAGATAGTCCTTGATCTCCTGGACGCTACTGAACTTTTTCAACCCCCCATCTGTGATAAAAGGGTCAGTTGCAGTCGAAAACCCAATAATCATGAGTGATGCCATTAATAATGTGAATAACAGAAAGCCGGTTTTCATATTTATCAGGGATAAGTATATGATGTCAGATTATCAAGTTTGCTTGAATAAAAATTCCAACCTAAATAAAAACTAATTTAATATAATCCGGAGATATCATCTATTATGAACAAAAAATTGTTATGCGGACTTTCGATCTTCCTGATCTTCTTTTTGGCGACAATTCATGCCAATGCTGCACCAGCCGGGTCAATCGACATAAAAACTGACCCAGCTGGTGCAGCAGTAACCCTTGACGACATTACGGGTATTATCTACACCACCCCTGTTACAATCAATCAAGTTACTGAAGGCAGACACTTTCTAAAAATCAGGAAAGAAGGTTATCTAATCAAGACCCTTGATCTTGTTGTTGATGCAGGTCAGACTCTTAAGGTTTATGAGACCCTTCTTCCAGCACCGCCGAATTACGCAACTATACAGGTCCAGACAAACCCAGGCGGAGCAGAGGTCTATATAGATAACGTGCTTAAAGGAGAGACAGGACCTGGACAGACTCTTTATGTTCACGGAATTTCGGACGGACCACACATGGTCCTCATTATAAAAGACGGCTACCGGGACTACACTGAAAATATTGTTGCAGATTTTGGAAAAAGTCCCAATTATGTTAGCATTAAAGCTGACCTCAAACCCGTTTCTGTCTTGACAACCTTGACAGTACCCGGCACAACCTCAACCGCACCCAGCACAGTAATACTCCCTCTTAGTATTCAGACACAAAGTTATGGTCAAACGAGTGAGACACCTGTAGTTACAGAAACTTCGAATCTAACATTGACCCCTCTCGGAACAACAAAAGATGAAAATGCCTCTCCTTCCCCTACACGTTCAGGTCTTCCGGTTTCTGTCGGTCTGCTTGCTATCGGATCACTCTTCTTTTTCTCCCTTAAAAGAGACTGAACCTCAATTTTTTCAAAAAAAGAAGTCACATGAATGAAGACTCTGAAACAAAAGGGGTAATACTTGTAATTGATGATAACCCTGACTCAATCCAATTGGTCCAGGCTGTACTCCAGCAGAATGGATACTTTGTATCCGGAGCAACAACTGGTGAAAAAGCACTAAGCACTATCAGTCTATTCAAGCCTGATCTGATCCTCCTTGATATTCTTATGCCTGGCCTGAATGGTTTTGAGACCTGCAGGAGGTTTCGTGAGAATGAGTTGACATCTGATACACCTATAATCTTTCTTTCTGGTCTCACGGAAACTTTCGATAAGGTCATGGCCTTCAAGACAGGTGCAGTCGATTATCTTATAAAACCAATTGCACCAGAGGAGCTCATTGTCAGGGTTGAGACCCATCTTGCTATAAACCGCTTAAAAAAAAGGCTTGAATTGCAAAACCTGGAACTTCGTAAGGAGGTCCGCGAGCGAATAAAAGCAGAAGAATCTTTAAAGTTTGCAAACCAGGAACTTAAGTCATTTTCTTATTCAGTCTCCCATGATTTAAGGTCTCCTTTACGGGCGATTGAAAAGTTCAGTGAATTTATTCTTGAGGACTATCTTGAATTAATCCCTGGTGAAGGAAAAAAATATTTCAATAGTATAATTGAGAACACACGACATATGAATAATTTAATTGAAGGACTACTTTTACTCTCCCAGGTGAACAGAAATTCACTTAGTCCCTCAAAAATAAACCTCTCAAAACTTGCCAAAGACAAAATAAAATTACTTTCAAGCCAGTATCCTGATGCTTCGTCCATTATCACAATAAAGGACGTTAAGGACTGTGAAGCTGATATTGTGATGATGGGCCAGGTAATTGAGAACCTGCTATCAAATGCCATAAAATACTCGGGGAAAGAGAAAGAATCACATATTGAATTTGGAGAAACTGAAAGGGATGGTATTACGGTCTATTATGTCAAGGATAATGGCAAAGGTTTTGATATGAAAAACAGTGGTAAACTTTTTAAAGTATTTTCCAGACTTCATACACAGGAAGAATTTCCGGGTACAGGTGTGGGGCTTGCCCTTGTTGCAAGGATAATAAACCGTCATAGCGGAGAGATATGGGCTGATTCAATACCTGATAAGGGAACAACTTTCTATTTCACCCTGAATAATGTTCAGCCTGCCTGACATTTAGGAAGTGTTTTAATGGAACCAGAAAAAGCCGGTATAACTGTTCTCATTGTTGATGATAATGAAAATAATCTACAGATTGCAGCAAAAGTTGTGAGTAAAGCAGGTTTTCGGGTTCTCCTTGCACAGGACGGAGAAAGTGCCCTGGAACTTACCCGTGAAGAAACTCCTGACGTTATTCTACTCGATATCATGATGCCTGATATGAACGGTCTCGAAGTCTGCAGAAGGCTTATGAAACATCCCGAGTTTAGGGAAGTTCCTGTTATTTTTCTCTCTGCAAAGGATGAGGACTCAAGTATCGAGGAAGGCCTTAGTATTGGTGGAACTGATTATGTCACAAAACCTTTCAGTGAAAGGGTTCTTCTTGCAAGGCTTCGTTCCCATGTAGACAGACGACTGTATCAGAAAAAACTCATTGAATCCAATAAAGAACTTGAGGCACAGATAGCAAAAAATATTCAGGTCTTTGCAGTTCTGAATGACCAGATCCGTAACCCGCTTTGTGCGGCAATACTTACACTTGAGATGATAGATGATAAAAATACGGAAAAAGTGATTGAGAATCTGCAGCGAATCAATAAAGTAGTTGATGACCTCGACCACGGATTTATCGATTCAGAGAAGGTCCTTAATTTTCTCCATAAGCATCATGTGATCCCGGTTACGAAATAGTACAGGAATTGGACGACATATATACGTAATAAGGCAGGGATTGCAAGGATGAAACTTCGGCATACAATAATCATCAGGCTTGTGGTTATCAGTATTATAGTTCTAGCCATATTCTGGTTATCTACATCCATATTGATCGACAAAGGTATCGATATGGGCAGGACCAACCAGTTCGTTGATACTGCAATGACTGGCTCTGTTATAATAAGCTCAGATCTGGATCACTTCTCAGAAATCACCCGTGATCGTGCTTTAAGGCCAGAAACGCAGGAATTTCTTAAAATTGGAAATGCTTCGTTGCAGGCTGACTATTTGAGAACTCTTGATGAACCGATCCTGACAAACATGGGCATCGATACAATTTTGTTCTTTAACAAGAATGGAGATCTCATATATAGCAGGCAGAATTCAAAATTAAGCAATTCAGATCGAAAAGCAGTTGAAGGATTCTATCAAAAAATTGAGAATTCCAGTCTTGTTAATAGTCAAACCCAATCAGAGGATCAGAATGGTTTTCTTCTATCGGATGACCAGGTCTTTATGTATGCCGAAACCGGTATACGAGATAATATAAGTGGAAATTTAATAGGAAAGATAGTCATTGGACGGCAGATTACTGATGAATATATTTCGAGAACCTTCCAGTTTTTGCGAACTCCCGTCTCTGTTTCCTCTCTTGATTTTGATAATAATTCTATGCAAAAAACAACCGTAATTGGTCGATTGAATAATGGTAACCCGGTTTTTATCACTTTAATCCAGGGGAATGAATATCTGGTCTATACAATGCTGCCTGCTTTAGGTAATGACAAAGTATTCTTTTCCTATGATAATGAAGACCGATCTCCACCAATGGACATAATCGGGAAATCTATTGTTATGATGGGGATGGCATTTATGTTTCTTCTGTTCATTGCTGTCGTCATTATTACACTCGAAAGAAGTCTCTTCAATAGGATGGAATTACTCTCACACACTTTGGAGGAGATGAAAACTCCGGATGATATAGACCCTGATTCCCTGCTCATAAAAGGAGATGACGAGCTCACCGAGCTCTCAATGGTCCTCTCCAACCTGGTTAGAAGAGTACTTGACATCAATAACAATCTTGCAGCAGCAAAAAAAGAGGCTGAATCTGCAAACAGGGCAAAAAGTGTTTTTCTTGCGAATATGAGTCATGAGATCAGGACCCCGCTCAATGCAATTATCGGCTTTAGCTCATTGATGGACTCTGATTCGACAGAACCAAAATTGCGAAGATATGTGCAGTCTATCAATTCTGCTGGTAAAACACTTCTCTCTCTTATAAACGACATACTTGACCTCTCTAAAATAGAAGCAAAAAAGCTTGAGTTGTCAGAACAGCCAACAGACCCAAAAAGGCTCTTTGAAGAAGTCGACCTGGTCCTTGGCCAGCGGGCACGGGAAAAAGGGCTTGAATTCCAGTTGTCTCTTCCTGATGAGGTTCCTTTTATTGTTCTTGACGAGGTAAGGGTGCGTCAGGTCATCTTCAATCTCGTTGGTAACGCAATAAAATTTACAGATAAAGGGTTTGTCTCCTTAAACCTTAATTTTGAGCAGCAGGACGATACACTTTGCAGCCTTATTATTACAGTAGAGGACTCGGGAATAGGAATTCCGGAAGAGGACCAGAAAAGGATTTTTGTCGCTTTTGAACAACAGGACAGGGACCTTGTTAAACATTACGGGGGGACAGGTCTTGGTCTTGCGATAAGTAAGAATCTTGTCAATATCATGGGAGGTAGCATAGGACTTGAAAGCGAGCTTGGCAGGGGAAGCAAATTCAGTGTATACCTCCCTCAAAAACTAATATCAAAGGAAAGAATTGAATATATAGATCTTTCTCCCGTGGATAAAGGAGAGAACCAGTTTATTCCTGCAAAAATTCTTGTGGTTGACGATGTTGAGAACAACCGGACGGTCTTCTTTGATATTTTATCCCAGATCGGCCTTTCCTCGGTCCTGGCCTCATCGGTTGATGAAGCATTGAGAATACTTGAAAACGAAAAACCCGACCTCATCCTTACTGACCTCAGAATGCCAGGTTTAAGTGGCGATGAATTATTAAAAGAGGTAAAACGTTCGGAAAAGTTGAAAAAAATTCCGGTAATCGCAGTGACAGCGCTTAGTTCACCTGAAGACATGGCAGATATGAACCTGTTTGATGCAGTCCTGAGAAAACCAGTCATCATGAGCGAGCTTCTTATGGTTTTACGGAAGTATCTTCCGGTCAGAACCGGTTTACCTCAAGATATGACCAAAAACAGTTATACTTCAACCCAAGGGGAGAAGACAGAAGAATCCAGTGAAACATTAACTGAAGAACAGGCGAATAGGGCAAGAGTTCTCTTTTCAGCGAGAATAAATCGTATCAGTCGTATATTTTCAAAAGAGTCAGCAGATGAACTTGCACAGGACATGGAGAAATTTGGGCAAGAAGAGAATTTACAAATATTTCTTAATATTGCTCTCGATATCAGAGAAGCATCGGAAGAATATGATATCAAACATATGAAAGAAGTTCTAAAAAGGGTTGGAGATCTTATTAATAAATGAGTAGCGTGATTATTCTTGTATGTGGAACCGGATGGGAAATTCATTAATTCTGATATCAATTCTTATTTTTGCACTAATAGTCTCACAGTGCGTTGCTGTTGATGTTGTTAAACCCGTGGATAATGAGAAAAAACTTGTAATTAACATTTATGTACCTGAATACGCTATTCCATCAATATACAATATCCCTAACTCTACCATATGGCTGAACGATACTTTTCTCTCTTATAAAAAGGAAACTCCGGAGGGGTTTGAACTTATTGCTGTTGAACCAGATAAGAAACAGAAGACAGTTTTATGCACTGAATCCTCCCTTGCAGAGATATTGGCAGGTTTTACCGGGAAAAAAGTGAACAATAGTGATATTCTCTTCTCATCTCTCGTACTTAATAATGACATGACAATAGAAGTCCAGGGTCTCAACAAAACCTGGAATATAGATTTAAAAACAAAAGTGGCTAAAGAGATCGATAATGAAGAAACGGATGATGACGGAAGTATCTCTCCTGGATGTAATTATACAGTTTTTGAAAAGGACAAAAACCTCTGGCTCAAAGAGAAAGGAAAACAGGGGGAGAGTCAGCTCACTTATGATGGCTCCTCAAACCTGAGTTACTATCCAAGCTATATTCACTGGTCTCCTGATAGTTCTAGGTTTGTTGCAATGAGAATAGATTCACGTAATATTACCACTTTACCACTGCTTGACTCATCCCCTGCAGATAATCTATTACCAGAAGTCAGGACTGTAAAAATTGCACTTCCAGGTGACACCAATGTTCTGATGGAGAAACCTATTATTTTTGATGTGAAGACCGGGGGTCGGGTCCCATTCAGGCTACCCCAGGTAAATTTGACGATGATTGGAAATCCTATTATGTGGTCAGAAGGGCCTCGTCAAAATCTCTATTATCTCACCCTTAACCGTGGAGAGAAGAATGCGACATTCTTCTCAATTAACCCTGACACCGGAGAGCCTCATGTCCTGATCCAGGAGAATTCCTCATCATATTATGAACCAAACCTGGAACTGGGAGAAAAACCCAATATCAGGATTCTTAAGGACGGAAAAATCATCTGGTTCTCTGAGCGGAGTGGATGGGCACAGCTTTACCTGTACGACAATAAGGGCACCCTTATTCGTCCTATCACAAATGGAACATTCGTTGTAAGGGAAATTAAGGGAGTCGATGAGGAAAACAAATACATTTATTTCACTGCCGGAGGGAAAGAACCTGGAAGAGACCCTTATTACCAGCACCTTTACCGGGTCCACATTGATGGGAGCAACCTTACGCTTCTAACACCTGAAGATGCAGATCATTATGTAACTTTCTCTCCCAACTTAAGTTATTTCATTGATACATACTCAAGGGTAGATCTGCCCCCTGAAACCGTCCTTCGTTCATCGGATGGAAGCCTGATAATGGACCTTGAAAAGGCAGATATAAGTGAGATACAAAAAAAAGGCTGGACTAATCCGGAAATGGTTAAGACCGTGGCTGGTGATGGAAAGACCGGGTTATATGGACTGATAATTAAACCCGTCGGATTTAAAAAAAATGAGCGTTATCCTGTCATTGAGGCAGTATATCCTGGGCCATTTAACATTATTACACCTAAGACTTTTCCAGCTTATCACGACCTCCCGTCAGGAGAGTTCTGGATTGCCCAGACCCTCGCCAACCTTGGATTTATCGTTGTTTTTCTTGACGGAAGGGGGACCGCATACCGTGATAAGAACTTCCATGATGTGAGTTATGGGCATATGGGAGATGTTGGAGGGATTTCTGACCACGTCACAGGTCTCCAGCAGCTTGCTTTGAACCGTTCATGGATGGACCTCTCGAGGGTTGGTATATATGGCCATTCAGGAGGCGGTTTCATGACAGCACAGGCATTGCTTACTTATCCTGATTTTTATGATGTAGGAGTAGCTTCAGCCGGTAATTACGACAACCGGCTTTATAATTCTCTATTTGTTGAGAAATATCAGGGTTACCCTGTGAACACTACTTCTTACTATGAACAGGTTACAGGTATCAAGGCAAAAAACCTCAAAGGACATCTTCTCCTTATAACCGGAGATGTTGATGATAATGTAAATCCATCGATGACCATGCAGTTCGCTGCATCCCTCATAAAAGAGAAAAAGATGTTTGATATGCTTGTTCTCCCAGGAAAAGATCACAGGTTCTTCTTTGATTCGTATTATCTAAGCCGTATGTACAGTTATTTTGTAGAGCACCTTCTGAATAAAGATCCTGTAATGTATGTCATACCAACTCAGGACCCCTCACTTCTTGCAGAGTATGGGGGGTCTTTTAACAACCTTACTGAATATTAACAAAACTTTTTTTTACAATTGAACGGATGAGGCTATTTAAGACCTGCTCGAATTGTATCAAGGAACGTCTGAATAACCGATATTTTTGTTAAAATTTTTTGAAGGTCTTTTGTAGTGATTCTCTGATATTCATGTGACAGGAGATTTCGATAGTAAACAAGGGAACTCAGCTCGTTACTGATAGTTTCATCAATAATCCCGTTTTTAGCAAGAATCGAAAAGATATCCCGATAATGTTGCGGAACTCCCAATCGCATCTCCTGGATAATTACCTCACCAAGGTCAATAACTCTGTTAAGGAGTGAGAATGCTATCATTGAAAGTGAATAGGTATCCCATTTGTCCTGGTTCCAGTTTTTTCTTGTTATTGTGAATTCATTCATATCCGATATGTAATTTTCAATATCCAGCAACACAGGACCCAACCTTGTATAACTCGGAATCTCTTTCATTATCCAGGACCTCTGATAGCTGCATAACATGCCCGGGCATACGTACTTTGAAAATCAAGCCATTCACGTATTGAAGAGATTATTATTGTATTCAGGGAAAAATCATCCCTCGAAAAGAGAAACTTCCCCTCTTTAATGACCTGGTACTGAATGACTGGCGGGAGGTCAGAAAAGAGCCTGATATCGATAACTCGTGAGGAGTAACTCATTATAGTATCTTTGATATCGTCGTTTATGCCACTATTTGTAATAACACAGATATCAATGTCAGAGATTGGCGTTTTTTCTCCTCTCGCAACAGATCCAAAGAGGATAATTGCAATAACACAAGGGAGATCTGATATTGGTCCGATAATATCTTTTGCCTCTTTAAATTCAATTCCGCTAATATCATAATCCATTGGTTGATTCCTCACTTTTAATTCCTACCTTTCTCCAGGATCTTCTTTAAATCTGTAAAATCACTATAATCGATTAGCGAAAAATCACTTTCGATAAGGCGGTTCTCCTCCTCAGATTTCTTCCTTCTTTTCCATTGGTCAATGATTTCCTCAGGTATTTTTGTCCTGATGTTATTGCTATAAGGTTTGCAGATCCTTTCATTAATCAGGTTTCGGATAAGTGCTTCAAGGTCTGTAAGGAGGGGATAGGCTATGTAATTGAATTGCATTTCAAATTCACTAGTGTCGATGGTATTAAGGGGTTTATCAAGGGCTTTCTCTAGTTCTCCTGCAAGTTTTTGCGAAATATTGTGTACCGTAGTGGCATTATCTATTTTCTCTATGCCCTGTAGAAGGGATTTGAGAATTCCTGGTTGTTTCAATGGAGAATTTTCCATGAATTTTGTCATCCTCTCTTTAATAATCTAAACTTCTCTATCAGGTACTTATGTTCCGATCTCCTGATATAATCCTCGTTCATCTCTCTCTTTTCTATCTGGCCCAGGATCTTTTCATTTTGGATCTTATAAAAACCGGTCAGAGTTTGTACTAGCGGAAAAAAATTTCCCTCGTCTGCTGACAATAACGCTTTTAAATATTCATTTCGATGTTCAAGGCCAAGATAGAGTGTGGGGTAACTGAACTTTTCGAGGATAAAATTCACGACAGCACGACCTACCCTGCCATTTCCATTCAGAAATGGATGGATAATTTCAAACTTTGCATGAAAAAAGACTGCCAATAGAAAAGGATGTAGATTATTTTTATTTTGTTTATACCACTTTATCAGGTCCTGCATCATGTGGGGGACTTCAAATGAAGGAGGCGGAAGATACTCTACCTTCTCAATCTGTACATCCAGATTCCTATAATCCCCTGGTGTATGCATGAGATTTTCCATGATAATTGCATGAATCCGGCGAATTAATCTCTCTGAAATTTCCTCCTGGTACTCATGAAGATAGTTTTGTAAATGCAGAAAGTTCATTATTTCATATATCTCGTCTACCCTTTTTCCGTCAGGTGAGATACCTTTGTTTAAAAGTAAACCCGCTTCTATTGGACTGATTGTATTTCCTTCAATAGCAACAGTGCCCTGGACGTACCTGGTATACATGTTTGTTCGATAACGGTCGGTTTCATCAGGATAAAGTATTCGGAAGCGTGAGAATAAAACCCTTAATTTTTCAAGGTACGCAATATTTTCTCCTGATAAGTATGGCGAGTGATACAAGTTCTGTGCAATTTCGATAATCTTTGTTAACCGAAATTCATTAAATTCTCTTAGCTTAAGAATAAACTCATTCTCATTAATTTTTTCAATATTACCTATGTAAAACGTAACTTTTTTTGATTTTGAGTTAACTTTAAAGACATCTGTAATATAGAGGTATTTATGGCCTTTTATAAGTTTTATAGATAAATTCTCCATGAGTATTAAAGTATATGATATTATGGAGATAAAGCCATATTCATAGTTAACTTAATCAACAAAAAAAGGAGATTACCTATTAACCTGCATGAGAAGCAGTTTTTCAGTTCCGTTCTGTTTTACAAAACCTGTCGAAAGTACCTGTCCGGCCTTTGTAAATTTCACTGCAAACAAGCTTCCTACACCAAGTTTTGGGAATGATGCGACACCATCTTTTCCAAATGATTTGTCAAGGATCCCGTCTTTTGTAAACTTAAGCAGGGCCGGGATCTCTTTTCCATCGACTGTAATGGTTCCTGCCACAATTAAGGCCCCGTCACCTTCTACTTCAACATTCCAGGCATAGTCATATTTGCCGGGGGTACCGTATATTACAGTGCCGTTTTTCCCAAATGTGGTGTCTAACTTACCCTCTTTTGTGTAGCGGAGCAGAACTATATCGTAGCTCCCGGTTTTATTGGAAACAACTCCTGCAACAACAGGTTTGCCATCTTTCTGTACTACTACCCAGTTCCCGTAATCCGGTTCTTTCCCATCCCCTGAATAGAGGACTATACCTTTATCCCCAAATTTTCCATCAAAATTGCCGTTTTTATCGAGCTTCATTAGGACTATCTTTCCTTTTTCATTATCGGTAGCTCCACCCGTAACGAACATGGACCCATCAGAATTTGTAGCCAAGCCAAACCCGAAATCGTCACGATTTTTAATTCCGTCATAGATTACGATTCCTTTGTCTGTTCCGGTGCCAAAAGTCTTATCTACCTCGCCATTCTTTTTCAGTTTAAGAATAAACAGGTCTTTATTCGCACTTCTGTTCGTTTCACCGGTAATAATCATTGACCCGTCTGAAAGAGTTTTAACTGCTCTTCCCGTGTTGGTCCCGCCAAATGGAGTTTTATAAATAAGGACCCCCTCTCTTCCAAATGAGGTATCGGGCTGGCCATCTTTTGTGAATCTGATTACAACGATTTCTGTGCTGTTTCCTGTATTCATTCTCCCTGTTACAACCAGGTTTTCATTTGAATCAGAATCCAGACCAAATGCATAATCGTCTTTTGGAACCGGTCCGGAGACTATTATTTTTCCATCCTTTCCAAAGTAAAGATCAGGTAGACCATCTGGTGAAAACCTTGTGACGAGTATATCTTTATTGCCACTTGTATTGGTATATCCGGCTACAACTATCTTACCCGTTTTCTGAACAACCATCTCAACCCCATGGTCCTGGGTAGAATTATTTCCGGACTGATAAATGGTGTAGCCATCATTCGGATGAAATAATGTGTCCAATGTCCCTGACCCTAATGCCGAAACAGGAATTGATATTCCAAAAATCATTATTGCGATACAGATAATTACGTAATTAAGGCGTGATCTTACATGAATAAAATTAAATTCCATAATATGTTCAGATAATTGTTACATTCCTCATGCTAATGAATATTCTGAAAAAACTTTCGTAGTTTGGTTATAAAACCCCAATATGGGATTATTTTTTTTTGGCAATCGGCAATGGTGATACAAAGGAAGAATAACGATACTCGCAATATAATTAATATCCCGTTTATAAAAAGAGGATTGTTACTTATGACTGAACCTGGTGCTCCTGGACAAATATTAGCAGACCCGGTCATATTTCAGGTAAAAAACAAAGTTATGGACTATCTCAAAGATGAACCAGTAAAGATTGTGCTTTTTGGTTCCAGAGCCAGGAATAAATACCGGCCGGATTCAGACATTGATATAGGAATTATTCCCCTCTCGCAATATGATGAGCAGAAATTGACACTTCTTCGGGAAGCACTTGATGAGATTAATTCACCATGGGTAGTTGAGATTGTTGATCTGTCAAGGACATCTGAAACATTTTGAGAATCAGCACTTAAGGATGTGATATGGTGGAAAGATTAAAACAACTGATCAAGACATCGTCAACTGCACTTGTGACACTCGAAATACTTGAAAATGAGCCGTTTTCCATTATTGTTCGTGATGCAGCAATCCAGAGGTTCGAATATACCTCAGACCTTATCTGGAAGACTGTCCGGGTTTATTTAGAATCTGAAGGTATCTTATGTCAATCTCCAAAAGGATGTTATCGTAAGGCGTTTAAAGTAGGGATTATTTCTGAAGAAGAGACCATTCTGGCGCTGGCCATGGTCGATGACCGCAACCTTACATCTCACGCGTACCGTGAAGAGATAGCGGCTGAAATCTTTCAGAAGATAAAGGGATATACCAGGTTAATGAGGAACATTATTGACCGTGTGAGGGAACTGACTGAATCTATGGAATAACTCGAGATGGTTCATCCCTCTATAATTGGTCAGATAATTCAAATTATAATCAGTAAAAACTGACATAGAGAACAACATATGTTTCTATGTCAGGAATTTCTGACTTAACATTCTCACCTCCAAAGGAGTAATACTATGGTTGAAAGCAGAGCAGGAGTTATCATAAGGCAAAGGGGAGGATATATGGCCTTCATCCCCAAACCTCTCCCCCCTATACCCGGTTTACAATATGATGATTCACTTCTCACTACCCTCTCACTTGCGGACCGGGCTCTTGCGAGACTGGATGGAAACGGTCGCCTCGGACGGCTACTTATCACTCTTTTCCTCTGTGAGCAGGAAGTACTGCACAAACCACTTCTGTATCTCAGTCTTTACCTGAGGCGACATCAGAATCAGTACTATCAGCTCCTGAACGAGATCAGATATGACGGGGCATGGGAGGCCTGGTGTCAGTTCTTCCTGCAAGGCATCAAGGAGATCTCAGATGAAGCCCTTACCACGGCCCAGGAGATAATTTCACTCAAAGAGAACGTAACAGGGAGGCTCTTTACTGTTGGAAAGGCTTCACTTTTAGCTTTCAGACTTGCAGATCATCTTTTTCAATCCCCTGTCATTACAGTACCGCAAGTACAGGAAGCATTGAAAACGAACCGTCAGACTGCATATGACCTGATTCATACCTTTGAAGATCTTGGTATTATAATAGAGATGACCGGAAAGAAACGGTATAAAAAGTACCTGTTCAGTGAATACATCAAAATTATAGAGAAAGGTTGTGATTGGGAGGGAGAAATAGCACGGTTAAATTAAGTTATTCGAGTTATAACCGGGATTTTCCAGATATATAATATGGATGAATGCATAAAGGAAACTATGATGGGGAATATCGTTGTGATGAACATACTGTTAAGCGGATGATTGCCGATCAGGTGTTGGAATCACGCGACAATGAAATCCTTACTGGTTTAGCAAAAAAAGATCTCGATCGCAGAACCCTTTCAGAACAGAAAATTGCCCTCGCTATCGCTTATACTGAAGGGGAGGTTACACATGGTCGAATCAGGGGAATGTCATCTATTCATCGGCACGATCTTACAATATATCTAAAAGAACTCGTAGATAAGGGGCTCCTTACACCTTATAGAGAGACACGAGGGCGGTTTTACCGGTTATATCAGCCGGATGTTTCAGAAGTATCCGGAAAGTTATCGGATTTTGCTAGGAAACAAGTTGCAAGAGAGATGGGTATCAATTCCGATAATTTGGTATCGAGCTCCCAACATAACGGAGAGAACTCCCAACATAAAAATAACCGCAAAATCCAGAGCCACTGAGTATTTATTTACTTTAATTCCCGGGAAAAGGTTGTCCATGTGTAAGTCCTATTCGGGTTAAAAAAGGTTTCACGGCAAATCGTTTTTATCCTTTTCAGGCATATAAAATCAGAGGTGTTTGTGGGTGGACAATGATGAAGTGACGGATGATATCCACCTTTTTTATCGGGATTGTGCTCCATTGGAAGCCGATGTCAGGGTTGCAGTTGAAAAGGTTCTCTCGCAATATAACGAGGTACAGCAGGCATATCTCTATGGTTCTTTTATCAATCATGATGCCTTCCAGGATATCGATATCGCACTCCTCCTTTCTGAGACAATGGAACCTTATGCCCTCTATAAACAACAGATGCAGATTGCGGGGGCGATAGAAGACCTGATCCTTCCATATGTCCCATGCGATGTGAGGATATTAAACGGTGCACCCGTCGAATTTCAGTATGAAGTAATCAGGACCGGACACATTGTTTTCTGCAGGAGCAAAGAACGACAGATTGAGTTTGAAGCGGATTTAATGCGACGATACCTGGACCTGAAGTATTTATATGACAGGATGGACCAGGCTTTTCTTGCGAGAGTGAGCCGTTGAGGCTTGTATCCTGTATGCGGGAATTATCAGATACGCTGGAAGACTGGAAAAGATACCAGGATATTCCCTTCGAGCAGTTTAAAAATGATCGGGACACCCGGAATATGGTACTCCATGCAATGTTCCTGTCGATTCAGTCCTCAATTGACATTGCCACTGAGATTATTGCAATAAACGGGCTCCGAAGGCCAAAAAGTTATCGTGATACGTTTGGAGTTCTTGCAGAAGAGGGAATTCTCTCGCCGGAACTAGCGCATCAGCTTTCTGATCTGGCGGGCTTCCGAAATGTTCTTGTGCATATCTACTGGGATCTGGACCTGGTGCAGGTAAATGGGATCCTTTCCAACGATCTTTCGCTGTTACAGGAATTCTTATCTGAAATGAAGACCTTCACAAAACAGGAAATCAAGTATAGGGATGATTGAGTCCAGGTTCTTACCTATAACGCCAGTGTGGATAAGATTATTACTCCCCCAGCTGAATCCTCTCTTTATCGGTAACAGCGTCTCCACCGGCACTGATGACACCACAAATCTGATTGAGTGTTACTTTTTTTTGTTCATCAATTGTAAGATCATTTTCCAAAGATACTACAATTTACAATGAGTAATACGACTGGTATTATTAATGTTTTTAACTTGTTCTGATGGCTCTTTTTCATAATCGTTGAATAGTATGATAACATAGTTAAAGGTTAATAATGGTTCCATACACTCGACCAATTCCACCAGAACCTTTTATTGACAAAGAAATCGCCAATTTTTTTGCTTATATTAAGAAAAGAGGAAATTGTGTGAAAGAATCTGACTGTATAATGTTTTGTGAAAAAAATCAATTGGATTTGGATTCAATAATATTACAATATGGTTATTCAAAAATTATGAAAGGAAAAATACCAAAAAAGGGTCAGAATAACCTCCATGTGTGTATAATGGATAAAAATTGGGCAAATGCCCGGGCTATTTGTCATGATGTTGAAATCCCACATCACCGACAATATAAATCGATAGAATAATTATTGTGGGTTATATACAAATATATTAGTATCACATACAATATATGATATGTCTATGACTTCAGATGAGATTTCAACCATTCCAAAAGAATTATGGGATTATGCTGAAATGCCATATGGTGGCTTATTTGGTCGCAGCGTAATTGTCAGAATAGTTGAAGAGATGATTGCAAATCATACAGGAAAATATCGGATTAAGGATCTTTCTGAAATTATCGGAGCATCCGAAAACCAGATAGCTAATATTCTAAAAGTATTACTACGTTTAAAACTTGTGAAAACAGAGAATATAGATACACGATGGCCATTATATACGATTAACGAAAAGTCAAAACAAGCTGTTGCTCTTTCTTTGTTAGCATTGGGAGTTCTGGATGATAGGGATGGTTCTAATTCTATGAATGCAGCAATCGAGCATTATTATCTGGATATCTTAGAAAGAACCTTTCCATACACTTTTTCATTATATTCAAATTATGATGCTATACAAACATATACACATGTCAAACCGTCAATACAAGCGAATAACGAAATCAATTTATTAAACTCATCAATAGGATGTGCATAAAATTATGTCGAAAACAGATCCTTCAACGGATGGTGATCGTGTAGTTAATATTGATTTAAGGCAGATTTACGATTTCTCTCCGGATGACATCGTTCCTGATATCACATCTGTCCGATATTCAAATCTTGCATATATCAATTGTGCTCCACGTGATATTTTTATAGATTTTCTTGAAATTCCAGGTATTAAAAAAGATGGAAAAATGATGTTAAATGGAACACGAATCTATATGTCACATGCTGCTGCCCAAAAATTGTCTGAAGCATTAAAGAATATCCTGGAAAATGCAAATCTAAAAGGTGATTTGGAGACATACCAACAACGTTCATTTTCAAGTGACGAATTTTCTCCAACAATAAAGCATAATAAAACATCAGAACAGGTATAATATTCCCAAAATACGATTGTTCTCTATGAATCCCGATTCACGCATCACCCTGGACTCATCCATCCTCACGGGCAAACCGGTTATCAGGAGGACACGAATATCTGTTGATCTTGTCCTTCAACTGCTCGCATCAGGATGGCAGGAAGTCACTATCTTAAAAGAGTATCCCGGGTAACCTTTTATTGGGTAAATATCCAATCGACAATCAGTGATTTTGTTTGCCTGGGGGATTTCTACAAACAAAATGTGAATAATCTTTCCTTTATAATCTTTTGGAAGTAATGAAATGTCTTTGAGGCAGAGTTTTTTATATTTACACAGAACCAGTTTCTGCAACTTTCTCTAGAGATTGGAGGTATTTGAGTGCTCCTTCATGCCCTAATGTTTCATCTGAATCTGCTTCTTTCATGAAATGAATAAGGCCATAATCTTCAATAATTGATTCTATCCACCGAAAGGTTTCGATATCAATTATAACCGCAGTAATCTCCCCTGTTTCAGACGTTACTGATTGATGCTTAATGCCAAGCATGATTATTGAATTACTTTGATTTAATGTACCAAAAAGTTATTGATAGGGTGGAAAGTTAAGATGGGATAAGGTTACTTCCGTGGTTCAAACCGGATGCCAATATCTCCGGGGTAAGAGTCGTGATGGTCGAATGAACTATCAATAATTTCATCCTTGCCTTCTTCTTCAGTTCGTTTGGGAGAACCATACAGATGATGAAAAAGATTCTCGGACCAGTCTTTTGGGCCGTCTATTGTGCCGATACATTTCGTGGCACTTTCATACGGCGATGACTTCATCCTTTACAATATGGAGTCTAATGAGGTTCGGTGTATCAGCATCATCAAAGTGACAAGTGACAGCATCACGAACCATTTCACGAAGTTCATCAAGGGTATCAGCCTGGGTAAAAATGGAATATCTAAAAATCAATTCAGCGCCCCATCAACCAAAAACTAAATAACCCTTATAAATCTTATCTCTCCATTACACCACTCTCATGAAACCCAATAACAGTCCTCCTCAAAACCACCCCCATCCCGGGGCGTATGCCTGCATTATAATGCACTGTATTGCTACCCAAGAGCAATTCCATGGCTCCCAGATACGACATCCATAAAATTGTGCAAAAATCCATTAATTATGCCTTAATCGTCACTCTCCGGCCAATTCACCCTTAATGCAGATTAGTCATATCCTGGGCCCCCCTAATTGTGCAGAAAGCGGGTGAAAAGGGCAAAAGCCTCTATTTTAAAACACGTCTCTACTCACCATACGCCCGGGACATCTCGCCGCTCACAGCACTCCCTTTGCGATATCACCCTTCCAAACCCCCTCATTTCTCCGAAGCATTTAAACCTGATAAGATTGATCTATTATTATAGGTTGAGAAAGATGTTTCCGGAAACATTCTCCTTAGTGAAGACTCAAAGAAAGATAACTCTGATCTTCATTATCATGGCTATCCTAACGTTGATCGTACTGCCGAATGCAGCTACTCCAGTTAATGTGACTGCACCGTTTACAATTAATGAATCTGGAGAATATCTGCTAACTAACGATTTAACAGATTACCAAGGAAACTGTATTACCATAAATGCTTCAAATGTTATTTTTGATGGAAATGGAAAGACAATTTCCGGAATCGGAGATAATAATGGTGTTTATGTATTATTACAAAACGATGTCAAAGTAAAGAACCTTATTGTCGGCAATTTTAGTACCGGCATTAATTATCACTATGTTGATAACAGTTCAATAGAAAACTGTCAGTTTTCAGACAATAAGCAATATGGAATCGATCTAGTCTCTTATAATAATCAAAACATTTCAGTATTATCAAATTTTATCAGTGGAGGCCAGAATGACGGGATTCGGTCCACATATGTTAGTTCTTCAGAAAATGCTTACAGAAATCTTACATTTATTAATAACACAATCAGTAATAATACAGAATATGGTATGTCTCTTTATGGAGGGACCAATTATCTTATATCAGGCAATGAAATCACCGATAACCGACGAGGACTTCTTGCAAACCAGACCTCTGGTCGGATTAACGGAAATACGATAACTGGTAATTCAATTTATGGAATTAAAGCGGGTTCAGGTAATGTTGTATACAATAATTACTTTAATAATACACTAAATATCGAAATACCTGAAGGTTTAAATATCTGGAATATCACGAAAACCCTTGGCAATAACATAATCGAAGGCCAGTACATTGCTGGGAACTTCTATGCTAAACCCGGTGGTGATGGGTTTTCCCAGAATTGTTCTTCGTCTGCAGATGGAATTTGTGATACCGAATTTAATATAAGCACTGGAAACACTGACTTCCTGCCTCTCCATGCATCTGGTCCGATGCCCACAACAATCCCCACAACAATCCCCACAACAACTACAACTACTACTACAACCTCTTCACCCACCCCGACAGCAACCGCAACAGCCACAGTAACGGCAACTGTAACACCGACAATAACAACAACCGGAACGACCACAACCACCACGAGCACAATAACTACAACCGGTACGACAACTGCAACTACGACTGCGACAACTACAACAACAATACCGTTTACAATGCCCCCTGTCGGAGGAGATATAGGTTACTACCTTGTCCACTGCAATGTAGAATCGGCAAGAGTCTATTTCGCAGGAATTGATGGTGTGGACATTTATAAAGGAAATATCAGCGGTGGATTACTCAATGTAAGTGTGTATATCACAGCAGCTCCTTTAAGATCGTACAAAGTTGTGGCTGATGGATATCAGACTTTCAACGATACTTTACAAACTCATCCTGCCAAAGGGCAGACCGTAGATCTCTATGCAACGCTGATTCCTTTAACACCCACTCCAACGATAACTCCCACACCGACAATCACATACTCCCCTGACTCCTGGACCGGGACCTGGGAGACTACTTACGGTACAATGGTGCTTGTCCAGAACGGGGCTAGTGTTTATGGCACTTATACAAACCATAATGGAAGGGTTAACGGGTCTGTAACCGGGAATGTATTCTCAGGACAATGGTATGAAACCCCTACGGATCTTTCCCGGGATAGTACCGGGCTCTTCGAGTTCACCATGGGTTCGTCAGGTACAAGCTTTACAGGGTTCTGGAAATATGGTAATCTCCCAGGAACATGGGACGGAGAATGGGACGGCTATCGTGGAGTTCCACCGCCCGAATGGGTCCCTTATATAAGCGCAATAGACCCATCAATGGCAACAGCTGGGTCTCCAGGTTTCAATATCACCCTCTCGGGTTTGAGCTTCATGAGGACGAGCAGTGCAATGTGGAACGGTGCACCCCGTGACACGTATTTCAGGAGTACCCGTGAACTCATAATGCATGTCAACGGGACCGATCTCACAACTCCAGGTAGTGCAAACATATCAGTAGTAAACCCTGGCCCATTCGGCGGGACTTCAAATGAAGTTACTTTTGTAATAACGTCAGTACCATTGAAAAATTTCATTATAAGTGCAATAGCAGGCCCGGGAGGATCAATAACACCAAATGGCCCGGTGACAGTCTTACAGGGTACAGCTCAGACATTCAATATTACCCCGTATTTGGAATACAATATCGCAGATGTGAATGTTGATGGCAGCTCAACTGGAGCCGCTTCATTGTATACATTTAGCAACGTTCAGGCTAACCACTCCATTAACGCGACATTTGGGGTAAAAACGTATACCCTTAACTTAACTGCTGGTACCGGCGGGTCAGTAAGTCCATCGGGAATTGTAACCGTGAATATCCATGACAATAGAACCGTCACTATCACGCCCCTCCCATGTTATGATATAAGTGACGTCATAATTGATGGCAAATCCTATGGAGCGATTAAGAACTTTGGATTCAATGATATCACTGCAAACCATGTTCTCGTCGCTAATTTTGTCAAAAAAGTGTATACCATATCAGCATCACAAAACACTATCGGTTATGGCGGCTCTATAACTCCACCTGGTGACAGTAAGGTAAATTGCGGTGATAGTCTTGCATATACAATCACTCCTGATTATGGCTACTCAATCCTTTACGTAACAGTTGATACGGTATCACAAGGAAACATCACAAGTTATAACTTTGAGAATGTGACACAAAATCATGCAATCCATGCAAAATTCAACTTAATGCCGGTCGGCTCACTCTATGTCTCATCTATACCTCCTGGGGCCCAGGTCATCATCGATGGTGTAAGAAGGGATATAAGCGGTACTTCAATCACTCTCACCGGACTACCGGTTGGTGAGCATAATATTTTGTTGAAACTGCCGTTTTTCCAGGAGTGGAACGGAAAATTCACAATAGATAAGGGGAAACTCACCAATCTCACAATCCCTCTCTGAAATGCGAAATAAAAGGGGTTTTGCCTTGATGCCTGAATCTCTTCCTTTTTTTGTTAATTTTTCAGATGATGATCTCTTTTTCTTTTGTTCAGGTGAATACTTGTTTATGATAATTACGAGGTAAGAAAAAAATGTCACGTCAATGGAACAGGTCAACAGTATATGTTGCAGGGATTATTCTTATCCTCTGCATATTAGTCCAGGTATCGTACGCAGAATCCACAATTGAGTCACAGCCTTTAAGCAAAGAATTCATCCAGTATTTCTCATCACCCGTTAATTCAACTGGAAACCAGGGTGAGAGTCTAGGTTATGTCCCTTCTCCAATCAACTTTTCGTACATGAAGGGGATCGAGGTGAATGAAGCTGGTTCTACAATTTATCCCTCTTCTTACGATCTCCGTTCCTATGGGTATGTAAGCCCTGTAAAAAATCAGGGTACATGTGGCGCATGCTGGGCATTTGCTTCAATTGGTTCAACAGAGTCAGACATTCTTAACCGTACATCAGGTCTCGAATTATGGGATTTTTCAGAAAATAATATGAAAAATACCAATGGATTTGATCCTGGTCCATGTACTGGCGGGAATCACCTGATGGCAAGTGCATATTTTGCCCGATACAGTGGTCCCGTAAATGAAATTGATGATCCATATAACCCGAATTCCGCGATATCACCCTCTAATCTCACTGTTCAGAAACATCTTACCGATTGGGTTATTATTCCTCCCAAGTCGGGTCCATTGGACAATGATAACA
Organism: uncultured Methanomicrobiales archaeon; assembly: GCA_903926075.1. Lineage (GTDB taxonomy): Archaea > Halobacteriota > Methanomicrobia > Methanomicrobiales > Methanospirillaceae > CAIYHQ01. The sequence goes on along the minus strand of CAIYHQ010000100.1, from coordinate 28,944 downwards.
TTAAAAGAGCCATTATGACATATGGTGCATTATATGCCAATTATTATACCAATGACGCCTATTATAACGGCTCGTATTATTATTATCCCACCATTGGTTCAGGTCTGTTACCAAACCATGCAGTAACGCTCATAGGGTGGGATGACAACATACCTGGCACACGTTTTAAGAATCAGCCCCCAGGTAATGGTGCATATCTCATAAAGGGCAGTTGGGGCCCGAATTTTGGGAATAATGGCTATTTCTGGATATCGTATTATGATAATTTCATGGGCTATAACGAGATATCTGCATTCGATGACTGGAAACCTGTTTCAAACTATAATCACAATTACGGGTACGATAACTTTGGATGGGTCCAAAATTTTGGTTATAGCACGAATTCCGCATGGGCTGCAAATGTGTTCAGCACTTCAGGATACGAAGACCTCAAAGCAGTCAGTTTCTACACGACAGTCCCTTTGACGCAGTACCAGGCCTATATTTTTAAAGGTGTTTCCATACCTCCTGTGTCAACCACCGGTTACGATGCACAGAAGAGTGGGACTATGGAATGGGCCGGGTATCATACAGTAACTCTTGACAGCCCTGTCAACCTGACACCCGGACAAAAGTTTGTTGTGATGGTAAAATTCACTGCACCTTCTGGTAGTCAATATTCCCTGCCTGTGGAAGGCAGGATTGCAAACTATACCTCCAATGCAACATTCCAATCCGGGGTAAGCTTTGCAAGACCTGGAGACTCAGACCTCTGGCAGGATATTGTAAGTTACAATGCAGATATGTGTTTAAGGGCATTCACGTCGGACGGTATTTCACCAACACCAACAGTGACAATAACAGTTACAACAACAGCGACTACAACGGGAACAGTCACTACAACTGTCAGTCCAACGGTAACAACAACCGTTACCCCAACAATGACTTCAACAGTTTCTCCCACGGTAACAACAACAGCTACAACGACAGGAACTGTTACCACAACTGCAACTACAACTGGAACGGCCACCACAACTACTAGTCCAACGGTAACAACAACAGCTACGCCAACCGGAACTATCGCCCCGCCGCAAAATTATATAATCAATGCAATAGCCGGCCCTGGAGGTTCAATCAATCCATATGGGCCTGTGACTGTTCAGGAGGGAACAACCCAGGTATTTAATATTACGCCTTATAATGACTACAAAATTGTGGATGTGGTAGTTGATGGTTCGTCTGCCGGGGCTGCATCAGCTTATACATTTGCAAATGTTAATGCAAATCATACAATAAATGCAATTTTTGGGGTAAAGACCTACAATTTAAACGTAACTGCTGATCCGGGGGGTTTCGTTAGTCCTTCTGGTGTTATAACAGTAAATGTTCATGACAGCAGGACCATAATTATCTCTCCTCTTCCCTGCTATGACATCAGTGATGTCATAATTGACGGAAAATCCTATGGTCCAATTAAAAACTTTGCATTCAATGATATCACTGCTGATCATTCTCTCAATGCAATATTTGCCCAAAAAGTGTATACTATCTATTCATCATCAAATACAGTAGGTTATGGTGGCACGATAAGTCCCCCTGGTGACACAAAGGTTAATTGCAGTGGGTACCAGGCTTATAACGTCATTCCCTATTATGGGTACTCAATCCTCGACGTAACTGTTGACACAGTTTCACAAGGTAACATCACAAGTTACATGTTTGAGAATGTGACACAAGACCATTCAATTCATGCAAAATTCAGTCTGATGCCGGTTGGTTCTGTATTTATAACGTCAATACCCCTGGGCGCTCAGGTCTTCATCGATGGTGTGCGACGGGATATAAGCGGGACATCTATCACACTCACTGGATTACCGGTTGGTGAGCATACATTAACTGTGAGATTACCTTTTTATAAGGATTGGAATGGATCATTCAGGATAAATAAAGGAGAGATCACAACAATTCCGGCGATCATATTATAAACCTGAAATAAGCCATATAACTCCGAAATTAACCCTCAATTTTTGGTTTAGCAAAATAGAGAAAGGTCATAAAGTATCAACCCAAACCATATTTCAATGAAATTAAAAGATCAGGGTTCCCTCCTTCTTCTAGCAGGTTGTCTTATCTTACCTTTGTTAGTTGGTTTCATAGGATCAATCTTTACACTGTCTTCTATCCCCAGCTGGTATGTGACGCTCAATAAACCCTGGTTCACTCCCCCGAACTGGCTATTCGGACCAGCATGGACAATTCTATATCTCCTGATGGGATTTTCCCTCTGGCTCGTAATCAGAAATGGTATTTCAGGATCGGGTGTACGCCTTGCTGTTACGGTTTTTTCAGCACAACTAATAGTGAACCTCATCTGGTCTCTTGTATTTTTTGGGTTGCGATCAATGATAGGTGGACTAATCAGCGTAATCGTCCTTTTATTGCTTATTATAGCAACAATCCTTGCATTTCACAGGGTCTCAAAAAAGGCTGCTTACCTCCTTGTCCCTTATTTTTGCTGGACATGCTTTGCAACCGCTTTAAACCTCATGATAATACTCCTGAATTAATAACTTTTTCCATAAAGTAAATCAATTAGCAATTATAGTTATCTTTATATCACAAAATGTCAAATATAAGAGACAAGGTCAGGGGTATGAAGATGACTCCCCAACCAAAAAAAAGGAAGCGATTAAGCGATGAAAGTGCTAAAATCATGTATCTGGACCATTTCAATTGTCTGTGTCGTTGCCATGGCCGCTGCATGCACTGCAGTAAGCCCGACAGCAACACCAACAGCATCTAGTGGTCACCAATGTAACTCGATGAACAACCTTCATAACGGAGGTCAGGGATTCCATGGAAATGAATCAAATGTTCAGGAATTTCAAAGTATTGTAACAAAACTGTCAGGAGCCGGTTATGACACAACTGATTTATCAGCGCTTATTAAAGCCGGAGACTGGGAAAAGATAAAATCATGGCTTGATACTTTCAATACAGCCCATCCAGGAGTTTTACCCACACCCGAGTGGGGAGGTCCAATTGGAGAAAAGGGTCAGATGGGCGACAAAGGTAAGTTTTGTGACAGCAATCATACAGCAAGCCTTGTAAGTATTATTCAGAAGGCCGGATATGACACGACCGAGCTCTCGAACCTCATCGCTGCGGGTAACTGTAGTCAGGTAATGTCATGGGTAAAGACATTTACCACGGCCCATCCCGGATTAATGCCAACACCTCCAATGGGTGGCCCAAGGGGAGAAAAAGGTCAGATGGGCGACAAAGGTAAGTTTTGTGACAGCAATCATACAGCAAGCCTTGTAAGTATTATTCAGAAGGTCGGATATGACACAACTGAGATCTCTGCACTACTTAAGGCAGGAGACAAGGACAAGATAAAGGCCTGGATAGATTCATTCAATATGGCCCATCCCGGTGTGCTTCCGACACCCCGGGTAAAGGGGACCTCAAATCAATAATTTCTTTCATCCGAAAATAAATATACCTACATAAACCTTTTTTCAATAACGATTTCGTAGATTACAAATGCGACAAAAGGTTTACATTTTATCGAGTTTAGAATCCATAATGTTAACTCTTCAGTCTAAATAGTAATCTTTATATCACAAAATGTGAAATATATATTACAAGGTGTGGGGCCTGATGATGGCCCCCCCGAATAGAGGAGAATGTGAAATGAATGTAAAAAAATATGGGACCCTTGCAATTACACTTGTCTGTGTGGTCGCATTAGCTGCTGTATATGCTGCAGTGAATTCGGTGGTGACATCGACAGGTTCAGGTAATTCGCACTTTCCATCAGGAAATAGCCTGAATAATGCGGGTCCCAGGTTTCCTGGCAACATGACCAATGGACATGGGCCCGGTTTTGCTGGCAATATGACGAAAGGGCCAGGTGCGGGTTTTCCAGGTAATATGACTCCTCCTTCTCTCCCTAATGGAGGACAGGGAGGGTTTTGTGACACAACCCACATGTCAGGAATAGTAAGCACCCTACAAAAAGCGGGTTATGATACGACTGAACTCACGAGCCTCATTACTGCAGGTGACTGCAGCAAAGTGACGGCCTGGCTTGACACCTTTAATGCAGCTTACCCGGGAGTACTTCCAACTCCAGGTCAGGGCCCGGGTGGAAACGGCCAACCTCCAGCCTGATGTAAGAATCGCAGTTTCACTGATATGGAGGGTTGAATCACAACAAAGTTATCGGCACTTATCCGGAAAGGAGATCGTGATAAGAAAAAAGCATGGATAGAAGCGCTAAATACCGCTCATCCGGGAGTTTTAACCACACCTCCTACACAAGAAACAATATTCCAGTTAATATTTATTCCCCCGACATACACTTTTTCTTTGTTTCCAAAAGAACCATGAAATAATAATTGCATTTCAGGAACTTTAAATACCTGAGCAATGATACAGGCTAATTCGAGCTTAATATATGAAAGGGAGATACAAATCAGATAAAACTGAGAATATTGGCGGAGTTATTGTTGAAAGGGATATTTCCTGCCGGATGCGGGATGGAACTCTTCTCTTTTCTGATATATATTATCCTGAATCCGAAGATGTTTATCCGGTCCTGTTGCTCCGGCAGCCATATGACAAAACCCATGCCTTGACATTTGCCTATAAACACCCTTCATGGTATGCAAGGAAAGGGTACATCGTAGTCTCCCAGGATGTCAGGGGCAGGTGGAGATCTGAAGGTGAATTCGAACCTTTCATTCATGAGACAAATGACAGTTACGACTCTGTAGAATGGGCAGCAGGCCTTGCATGTTCTAATGGCAGGGTAGGGATGTATGGATATTCATACGGTGGAATGACCCAGATATATGCAGCGATCTCGCAACCGCCTCATCTTACCTGTATTTGCCCGGCTTTTACACCTTCACAGTGTTATGACGGTTTCATCTATCGGGGAGGAGCTCTTTCTCTTGCCTTCGTTATCAGCTGGTCTCTCTGCCTTGCAAGGGATACAGCTCGCAGAAAAGTTCGTTTTGACCTTGAAGCAGAACTTGATTCAAAGCTCTCTTCCGGAAAGAATATCTTTAACATGCTACCGGTCTCCAACGTTCCTATTCTTCGTGCCACCGGGTTAGCCCCTTACTTCATTGACTGGCTCAACCACCCATCATATGATGAATACTGGAAAAAACTAAGCATTTTTGAAAATTACGATAAAATTCGAGTACCATGTCTGCATATTGGGGGATTTTATGATGCTTGTCTTGAGGGAACAGTAAAAAATTTCCAGGGTATCAGGGAATGCAGTTTAGATAAGACTACCCAGGAAAACCAGAGACTGATCCTCGGCCCATGGTACCATAATCCCTGGGTTCCGGCGACAGGAATAGAAAATTTTGGGAGTGAAGCAAGAAACTGTGTTGATAATGCTCAAATCCGCTGGTTTGACAAGTGGCTAAAAGGGATAGATGATACGAAAATTGATGAGTCTGCAGTGCAATACTTCATTTCAGGAGAAAAAAGCTGGCACTCTGCCCCGGTATGGCCACCACGCCAGTCCAATCCTGTACAATATTTTCTCCATAGTGATGGTACTGCTCACACACGTTGGGGGAGTGGGTATCTCGATGAAACAAAGCCTTTAATTGAACCTGCGGATGTGTATGTTTACGATCCACGTTCACCAGTACCAAGTGAGGGTGGTCACTCCTGTTGCATGCCTGTTCTGACACCAATGGGACCCGCAGACCAACGTGCGATCGAAGATATGATGCAGGTCCTTGTCTATAAATCACCCCTGCTAACAAAGCACCTCGTTATAGCAGGTCCTGTAAAAGTGATAGTTTGGGCAAGTATCAATACACCTGATAGTGATATCACGGTAAAATTAGTTGACAGTAATCCTTCAGGATGTGCGATTAATATTGGAGAAGGGATACTTCGTTCCTGCTATCGGGAATCATTTGATAAGAGGGTTAAAACAGAACCCGGAGTGATTTACAAGTATGAAATTGAGTGTGGAAATGCTGCACACCGGTTTAATGTCGGACATCAGGTTCTCCTTGAAATTTCAAGTTCAAACTTTCCTCATTGGGAGAGAAACACAAACTCGGGAAATATCCCTGCCCTGGATGGTTATAAAGACCTGCGGGTTGCGACCGTTCAGGTTTTTCACACTTCGGTTTTTCCTTCTGTCCTTATCTTGCCTGTAATAGACAGATAGCGAAAATATCTCACTCATTTTCTGTTAGGGATGAAACGGCCTGTGGATAAGAAATTTTACCAATAATAGAGGCTATATTGGACCTTTATTATCTGATGCACTGAATAATTACCATGAGTTCTAGCGTTACCATGGATGAAGTGTATCAGGCTCAATATCGCCATTCTCAATAGCTTCAAGAATGTACTGAATTGCCGTCTTCCCGGTTTTTTTTAGGATCTTCTCACTTCTGTCCTTTCTTAAATATAAGATCGGTTTTTACATCAGGAAACCAGATACTGATTCTGGAATAATCAATACTATTACTTCTATACATGTGTACCTTTAGAATACATTATGGCTATGGATATGGTGCCTGAATATAGTCTCAATGGGTTGGAGATTCTCTTGTTACATGGGTAAAGTAACGATGTCTACAAATTACAAACCAGAAAAAGATTTGTTTAACTCACCTATTCACCCTAAACACCTGCCATTGCCTGTTCATCGTTCTGGTTGAGGACTTTAGCTCTTCACTACCAAATAGTAATCTTTATATCACAAAATGTTAAATGTACTATACAATAAGTGGGGTTTAGATGATGACCCCACGATAAAACACAGGATGAATCAGAATCATGATATCAGTATTACAGATTGATGATGAACCTGCACTTCTTGACCTTTCCAAAATCTTTCTCGAAATGAGGCAGGAGTTCAGGGTCGAGAGTTGTTCATCTCCAAAAAAGGCACTTGAAATCCTTAAAGAGAGAGAGTTCGATGCCGTTGTTACAGACAACCAGATGGATGAGATGTCAGGTATTGACCTTATTAAGGAGATACGCAATGCGGGTCTGAATACACCAGTTATACTTTTTACAGGCCAGCAACAGGAAGAACTTCTTGGGGACTCACAAAAATTCATTAATCATGGTTATGTCCAGAAGAATGGGAGTGTCATAGCCATGTTTAACACCCTCTCACTGAAATTAAAGACTCTTGTCAGGATACAAAAGAAGAGCTCTATAAATTCACCACTCTGGAAAGATTCAATAAATCCTGAAGAGATGAAGAAACGCAGGGCCTTTGCAGTGAGGCAGAGAATGCTTGACCTGGGGAGGACAAAAAAGAAATACTGATACTCAGAATCATTTTTACTAGGCATTTTAATTCCTACTCCTATATTTCTGATGGATATTTTTGGTCAAGCCTGAAACACGGCGGTGCATGGATTGTGAAAACAGAAAAATGACACTAGGATTTTTTCTCCTAATTCACAGTCTGAAAAAAACTGATTCACTGTACCTGATTACAGATGATTTTTGATACTCATTGAACAACCGGAAAAGTCATCCATCACGAACTGCGGCAGATACCGGATAATGAAAATGGCCTCATGGTTTTACAGTTTCTGGAGGTGGATAATGTCTCAAGTACTCACAATTAGTCAAATTCGAAAAAAAGGGTATGATGCCCTGGTTAATGCTCTCGGTCCTGTTGATGCCGCACGGTATATCCGAAGCTTTGAAGAAGGACATGGTGATTACACTGAAAGACCGGAAAAAATGGTTAAGTAATGATTTTGATTCTGTTGTTGAGGATATCATTCGATTCCGTTAAGAATAGAGACTGAATTTGCCGAACAAAAAAAAATAGGGGTTTCCCACTTACTCAAGCCTGGAACGCGGCAATGCATGAATCTGGCTGTTTATGGTTGGATCTGTCAGATTATACTGTAAATTAAAATTAATTTCACATCCCATGAATAAAAGCAGAAAAATTTGTGCAAGAGTTATAAGAATATAAAAATATAAAAAATCAATACAAAAGGTCAGCAAGTCATTTGTTTACCGTTTCACAAATTCCCTGACTGCAATGAAACATTTTTAGCACAATATCCCTCAACCGATACTGTTATAGGTCATTCGGTTCATCATTGTATTCGGGTAAAAGTAGAGGGTAGGTAAAATATGAATTCAAAAAAATCCGGCAGATATTCTGATACCTGCCATAGGAACAATCTGGGGGATTCTAAAATGTCACATTATAATGGTGAAATTGAGTATCTCCCCGCACTGGAAGATTTTGAAGGCTATATAACAATTCATTCGTAACCAAAGACTGATCACCCATGCGGCAAAAGGATGATGAGTCAGGACTTTCGGAAGTCATAGGTTTTCTCCTAATTGTCGGTCTACTATCTTTAATATTCTCTCAATATGTAATTTATGTTATCCCTGCAATTGGGAGGGATAATGAAATAACCCAGATGAATTATATCAAAGATCAGTTCTCTGATTACAAGATAACAGTTGATTCATTATGGCTGAATAATGAGACTGGTGTAACCCTGTCACGTTCAATAAATCTTGGTTCTATTGGAAAGACCACAGAAAGTTCTTCTAATATTTTTCCAATTATTCAGCCGATTGGAAATGGGGGTACATTGAGTGTAAATCCAACTGGGAGTACACCCGATGTGATTAATGTAATAACTCCAAATGGATATAACAAGACTTTTCTTCCTTTCATTAAGCCCCCGGATTATCGAATTAATCTCCTAAGTTCTTCTTTTAGTAGTATCAATACAGTTCCGAATCATATATTTCTTGAGTTTAATCCTCCTACTATTACTCCTTTTTACTACCCTTTTGATATTTTAGTAAATGACAGCAATATACCTCCCCAAAAGTGGGATTTTCTTTTCAATGTAACACGTGCGGGAGTTAATGTTTACAACAACAATAGTGTTATTAATAAGACTGCTCTTCATCCACCTCTTACGGATCCAAATGGTTTCCTCTACCAGAATATATCTTTCGAAAAAAGGCAGGGAACTACCCCAACTAAATATTCACTAGATTTATTGGATATTTTTCGTAATTTTGGAATAACAAGTCAGATACAATATCCTATATATCTTTATTTAAATTCAAATCCTGGTGCTGCAAATCTTGTTGTCGATTCAGGACAATCTCAGGATTCATCTCAACAAAGTGCTACAAAACCATTAAATTATATTTGTGGCAGTTCGGGCTGTACTATCAATTCATTCAGTTACCAGTCTCAAAATAATTACTGGATTTATCAGCAATACTATTACCAGAATGGTGGTGTTTTTCTGAGTCAACTTGATGGAGGTATACCAAAGATACTTCCTCCTATTACTATCTCAGTAAAGGGCGATTCATCAGGTAATACCTGGCCTTATGTCTTTATCCCTATCATCCGAATTAATAATCAGCCAAGTTTTACACAGAACCAGTTGATAGGGGGTTCTGGTCCTGTTCAGGTTCTTACAACTCTCGTTGGAACGACTCGATTAAATATTCCACATGGTATGCCAAACACTCCCAAAGTTCAAATACAAGTAAGTAACAGTAACCCCCAATCATCATCGATTGGGATCTGGAACTCAGCATTTACTGAAATAAACCAAACAATGAACCAGACAAACAGTGTTCCGGATAATTGGGTAAGTGTCTCCTTATCATCTGGAAACACTACATCACTAAATGTTGAAGGTCCAAAAAAGTTTCCAGATCTTACTTATGACGTAGAAATGGATATTGTTGTAATTGATTTAAATGTGGCGTTACAACCTGTGGCTGGGAGGAGTTCGTAGGGGTGAAATGAATGAACAAAAACTCAGGTATCTCTGAGATAATCGGGGCTATTATATTAATTGGTATTTTTGCTGGGGTAGTAGGTATTATTGCAGTTGAAATGACCTCGAATAGCCAAAAAGAGAAAATCCCGGATGCCGTTTTTGATATTCAAAATGAGAGCCAGACTATAAAAATTTATCAAAAAGGGGGGGATTCCATCCCCGGAGCCATTCCGGGTAACACCCTTGATGCATTCAATGGATCCAAGTACAGGATAATAGTGACAGATAGCAATAATATCTCTTACGAATCTCCAGGTATTACCTCCTTTTCTAATCAATCCGGGGTAAGATTTAGTGATCTAAAAGGTGGCGAAGTACTTAAATCCTCGGGTTCTTTTATGGGCTCGGCAATGCCTTCAAAAGTAGATATAATCTATAGGATGAATGATGGAAACGAGGTCCTTATATATAGTAAAAACTTGGAACCTATAGCAGGCAAAACGTATATTCCACCAACAATCGTTCCACCCCTGCCAGTTATCACTGGATCAGTAAATGGGAAGGTCACAAGAGATGGACTGCCGCTTTCAGGTATAACAATAATGCTGGATGTTCCGAGTTGGTCTATCAGAAGCACTATGCAAAGTCGTTCTGATGGAACATATTCGTTCAGTGGTATTCCGGATGCAACGGAATTTTCAGTCAGCGAAGATATATCCACTTTACCGGCTGGAACATACCCGACTTCACCTGTCATTTACAACTATTTTTCCCTCCCCTCGAGCTCTATACCTACGTTTACCCATCATCAGTCAAAAATCACAGTAAGACTTCTGAATACAATTGATGGTTCAGATGCCTGTTCTGGTAGTATTAAAATGGGAACGTTAAAACTGAATGGTAATCAGGTTGGATGTACTGACACTAAATTGGTCAATACCAGTAATCCACTTATTTACAGTTGGTTCCCTAATTCTCCATGTTATCAGGTTGACCATATGATAATGGATGGAACTTCTCTTCCCTCCTCCACTTCATCTGAAACATTTTCTCCACCCTATGACCAGGATCATTCACTCGATATCTATCTTAAACTCTTACAAAATACTGTAATCGCTGATAGTACATCTGGGGGTCATATTATCCCCAATGGGACAATGATTATCAATTGTGGAGCGAGTCTCAATTTTACAAGTTATCCTGATGTTTGCAATGGTCTGACTCTGACAGATAATAATATCACAGTACCTTCAAATCCATTAGTGTATTCCCTCTCGAATATAACCAGTTATCATGCAATTCATGCGGCATTTACTCCCCAGAAATACGCTATCAACGCATCAGTTTCGCCTGCAGGCAAAGGTAGCATAAATTACCCTGGAAATTATCAATGGGACTGCAAATCACAGCCACAGTACTCTTTTTTAAATACAAGCTGCACTCAGTTGACGGACCTCAAGGTAAATGGAAATTCAGTATTCCAGAATATCATTTTCAATGGCACATATGGATATTACACATTTCCTCCTATTCAAAATGATATTAATAATTTCATGGCATATTACTCAATAAAAAAAGACCAGGTCGTTGTCACTGTTGGAAATGGGGGTTCTGTTATTCCCAATTCAACTGTACAGGTCGACTGTGGAACTGACCAGCAGTTCACTGCTACACCTGCAGTAGGAACTTTCGGCCCTAACCAGGTATATCAGGTTTTTGCTGATGGGGTGTATGTAGGGTCAGATATGCCGTACACATTTTCAAACATAGTATCAAATCATACCCTCAAAGTAACATTTGCTATTAAGGGCGTTCAGGGACGTTACTGGAACAACGCAAAGCTTTACGGAGATTATAATAATCGGGATTTTAATCTTACGGTAGTAAATATGAACGACGCTAATCCTGCCCAACGGACCCCTATTGAATCACGAAACCCTACAAATACCCAGATTCACAACTATTTAACACTTACTGACAAGAATGGGCGGGATGCATTTTCATATCCATCACTTGACAATAACTGGCCATGTGGAGTACCTTTAAGTGGAACAAAACTCTGTAATGATAATACAAATCTGGATAACTTTTATGTGAACTGGACCGGATTGATACGGCTTACCCAGGCTACTACCATAACATTCTATACAATTGCTGATGATGGAATAAAATTATACATAGACGGAAACCTCATAACAACCGATGATCGTTCATGGCAAAAACCTTATCCTCCCGATAAAGCTGTTGAATATCCGTATCCAGTATCTCTGACAAAGGGATATCATACTTTTACATTGAAATATTATGATAATGGGGATAAAGGAACCGGTCAGTTTAATTATACTCCAAATGGGACATTACCATCAGTACCATTTGACAAGTATTACTACCCTGCATAATGGAGACGTAAATGAAAAGAAATGGGAATGAAAGAGGAATATCCGAAGCAATAGGTACTATCCTTCTCATCTCTCTTACAGTTACCGCAATAGGGGTAATTGCAGCGTTATATCTGGGAAACCCGGCACCTGATAAAATTCCAAAGTTATCAGCGTCAGTATTAGTTTTTGGCAGAGATCCCAGTTCAAAAATGTTAGCAATTTCTCATGATGGTGGTGATTTTTTACCATATTCCAGTCTTATTGTCCAGTACGGGAGCACCCGGTATACCTGCGGTCAGTATTTCTCTGATATTGGTGATTGTACTCTACAACTAGCATGTCCGGATGATAACTGGCAGATAGGAAGGACTATTCAGATACCTTATAACAATAGCGGACAAGGATGGATTACATTGATACGTAAGGTCGGATCATTAGAACAAGTTGTCCTTACTACAAATAATTTTTTACAAATACCGGATGAACCATGTGGTGACCAATTTTCCCCTTTGCAAGAGGCTCCACAAGTGATGGTTATATCGCCGGATGGAACTCAGATAATTCCTATGGGTTCATATTTTCCTATTTCATGGAAAGTAGTCTCAAGAAATCCTCTTCTTGGAAGTACGATCCAGTTTTCTTCAAACGGCGGTTCAACATGGAGTCAGATAGGTAGCAGTGGGATTTATGTGGGCAGTCCGTTCCGCTGGACTGTTCCAAATATAAAATCATCAAATTGTCTAATCAGGGTTCGATCGACAACCATTTACGGAAACCAGTCAGATGGTGTCAGTAATGTCTTTACAATAAAGGATACTAACGCTCCTATTGTTGCAGTCAAGACTCCAAATGATGGAGACATCTATAATTATAAAAGTAAACTTACAATTTCGTGGGATGCATCTGACAATGTGGGTGTGACTGAGATCAGGCTTGAATACTCCACCAATGGAGGAGTGACCTGGAGTAATATCACTTCTTTATCCCCTCCAACCAGTAATGAATATATCTGGACAGTTCCGACACTAGACCAACCTACATATTCCAGGTGCCAGATCCGGGTGACTGCTTATGATATTGAGAGAAATGCAGCTTCAAAGACTAACAATGGTTTTTTTACCCTAAGGGATGGAATACCGCCTACAGTTAAGTTACAACAACCGAATGGAGGAGAAAAGATCTTAAAAAATACTCAATATCCGATAATCTATACAGTATCAGATGATTTTGATCCACTAGAAGTGGTAATTAATCTTGAATATTCCCTAAATAATGGGATTTCATGGACTCCGATAGTAAATGGACTAACCGGGACCTCGACTTATCTATGGACGCCCGACACCGCTTCATCGGAAGGATTAATTCGTGTTACAGCGATTGATAAAGCCGGTAATACTGCAAAGGTCCAGAGCAATTTACCATTTACAATCAACGAGGACCCTCCACCTGTCATATCTTTGAATCGACCGGTTGGTGGAGAAATCTGGCGGGGTGATACAAACGAATCCATTCAGTGGACTGCCACACAGAGTGGCATTGCAACTATTACAAAGATAAATCTTGCATATTCCACTGATAACTCAACATTTGTAAATATCACCGATACTGGAAATACTGGAACATATAACTGGCTGATTTCATTTCTCCCTTCACCCTCGGTATCTGCCTGGGTTAAGGTAACAGCCTATAATTCGCAGGGAGATGTTACTTCAGCTAGAAATTACAACCCTTTTACAATCCTTTCAGAAGTCCCACCTAATATCCATCTCAATGTCCCTATAGGTGATGAACTTTGGGAAGCCGGTTCAAATCAATTAATTCAGTGGAATGTTTCCCAGGCCCGGGGAGGGATTATATCAAATATAAATATATTATATACATCTGACAATGGACTCACCTGGAATTCTCTCGCTAACAACCTTTCAGGTTCAACAACCCAGTATTCATGGACTGTTCCAAATATTCTTTCAAACCAGTATAAAGTAAATATTACTGCTATAAACAATTGGAATCTATCGGATTCGGATGAAAGCAGTACTACATTCAGTATTGTAGATACAACACCTCCAACCGTTACAGTGGCTAATCCCTCAACTGGAGTAATATGGCCTTGTGGTTCGAACAGGACAATCCAGTGGACCGCATCCGATTCTATTGGAGGGGTATCAGGTATAAAATCCCTCAATATCTCATCTTCTAATGATAATGGCATCAACTGGCTTCAGATAGTGAGTAATATCGCAAATAATGGAACATATTTATGGTCCGTCCCTAACTTCCCTTCAACGAATTACATAGTCAGGGTAGAGGCCATTGATGCTAGTGGTAATTTAGGGAATGGAATAAGTGGGAAATTTTCCATAGCAGATCAGACACCTCCCACTATTCAGATAATATCTCCGAACGGTGGCGAAAGTTATCAGGTAGGCTATAACCCCCTGACAAATCCAGTTATACAATGGACAGCATCGGATAACATTGGAGTACAAAAAGTCGATATCAGTTATTCAATTAACAGTGGGTCTTCTTGGATTCCGATTAGTTCAGGAACCGCTAATACTGGAAGTTATTATTGGAGTATCCCAAATACACCGTCAACTAATTGTTATATTAAGATAAAAGCATATGATAGTTACGGGAATACTGCAGTAGACCAAAGTAATGCAAAATTTACGATACATTCGTGAAGATCAAATTAATTATGAAATCCGGACTATAACTATGGAAGATACAATTGCAGTATCTGAACTAATAAGTTCTATTCTCCTGATATCCCTCGTTTCATTAGCGATTGGAATCATTGGTTCTCATCTGATAAATCCAAATGTCACAAAAATCCCACGGGTTGAAGCTATTGTTGAAAGAAATTTGGATAATTGTAGTTTATCAATTCAGAATGTTGGGGGGGATGCAGTTTCAGGTTCTGAATTAGAAGTAAGGATAAATGGAGTAAATGTGACTAAATCTGTACCAAATGGAAACTGGACGAATGGTGCGATAATTACGGTTCCCAAAGATAAGATACCTGCAAATTCAGGATCTGTTAGCGTTATCTATACCGGGTTAGGTTCAAACACAGTCATAGTACAATCAATAATCGCAGGATGCTGATTTCTTCACACTCTTGCTCATATAAAAAAGAATAAATCCAGCAAATTTTTTTTAGATAACCCAAAGATGGAGTAATATTTATGTTATGAAAAAAAATCTTTTCTTCAAAAAATTGATTATTATCATCCATCCACTATATTTCCTTTTAATTCTCTAAAATAAAATAGTTTTAATCTTATTTTTCAATTTACCCCTTTCATACCCTGCAGCTATTGCGGTTGTTTTGTATATCAGAATTACTTAAAGCCCTGTCATAAATTGCAATATCACTTATCTGTCCTTGGAAGTTATATGGAAATCCTGGATAATCTTGTTGACCAATAAACACAGGATTATCATTATCACGAAGTTTTACTGGAATTGGTGTTATTGGAGCGCTACCATCCCATGGATTATCTCCAAGATAAAACTTCAGGTTTCCATTTTGTACACTATATTCTTGCCCGTCTTTGTAAATTTTTGGAATTCCGTTCTCTAGCACGACATTAACATATGTCCATTGGTTCGTCTGTAGTGTAGGTGAATCAGTCATGATGTGATACATCTGACCACTGTCCTTGTCAACCCATTCAAAGTATAACTGGTTTTCAATGGTATAGAAGTCATAATTATCATCAGTATCACTCTTTCCTTTTCCAAAAATCTGATGACCACTTGATAAACTGGTTGGATTAATATGGACTGATAACGAGAAATCAGATGTGATATTAAAGTCAGTATATTGATCATAATTGATATGTTGACTCCCATCAAACTGCCGGGCACATAGTGTATTCCCATTTGAGCAGGTAAGTGTAGTTACCGAAGGCTCAGATGATGGATAATGGGGAACAAGTGGATGACATGGTGTACTACCCCACGCACCGGAATATCCTCCGTTACACATGTTGAAAATTGCGTTGGCAGGTCTGAGCTTTAATTGTTTCGTATTGACAGGCTGGTTCCCGATCATGACATGGGTATAATTGTCGATAAGTTCAATCCTATATTCAGCAGGCCAGAATGGGTAAAAGGTCATTTTTGACAACTTAGTATGATCGGTTGTCATGTTTGTACAACATTGACCGTCAGGTCTCTGGCAATTGTATAACTGATAAATATAGATAGTTCTTCCATATAATGATCCAGCATCGATAATATCCGGATCTGGAGCTACATTATTCCAAATCTGGCTATTATCCGCTCTTACTACATTAATATAGATCTCAGACCCATTCTTTTTTTTCTGTCCCGCGAGGTAGAAAGGATCACCTGCTCTCGGTAAAATTGTGAGTAGTCCATTTGCATATTCAGTTGTCGATAAGTCAGTTGTTGTTGCAACAAGGGCAGATTTGGCAATATTTTGTGGAAGTCCCATTATCATTGCAAATATGACTGCCGCTAAAATAGTAACCAGAACAAGCATGAAGGCTACTCCAATGATCGTCGAGATACTGTGATCTTTCTTTAAAGAAATTGACATGGTATAATAACTAGTCTCTGCATGGTTATTTAAAATTATTTAATAAATATATGAAATCAATTTTTAATACTGGAAATGATTATTCACCAGTGGAGCAATCCTTTTCAATCTCGCTCATAAACCCCACAATAACCCCTGTATATTTTTCAATATCAATAAGATGGTTTGTGACAATTGATTTCAGAACATCCGGATTTATCTTCTGATAATCATGGATCGCGATATTCCGGAAACCGACGAGTCGTCTCATCCTGCCTGCAAGTTCATGGTCAACGATTTCCGCCTGTTCAAGTATTGTGAAGTGTTCCTTCTGTGTTATCGGAACTCCCAGGGATTGACTGGCGATTATAAGAGCACTGATATCGACACACGACTGTACTGCACGTTGAAGGTTCAAAACGACGATATCCTGGATGTCAAAATCATCAAGTGTGGCAGGGTTATCCCCTGTCACTGAGTGAATCCGGAAAAGACACCGACGAACGGTCTCAATTTTTGCTATAGCAATGTCTTTATCGAACATCTGCAAATCTCCGCAATAAACTATCTTCGCAGGGTTTTCTTGTAATCTTCAGGTCATGGTATGCAGTTGTAGTATACGCAAAAAAATTCTCATATGCTCCTTTAATGTTTTTTAGAAGTATTCCGTATATCAGGACCTGCATTGAAATTATTGGATCTGCCCGATTCAATACAAGGATATCAACTTCCTTCCTGAGAATAAGTTCAAGTGCATAAGAGAGGTCATCAACAATTGTCGGTGATTCAACAACAAGCATCACTGCAATGTCGACATCACTGCCCGGTTTCATCCGGTCGTGAGCTGCTGATCCATACAGGATAGCAACCGTGACATTCGATTCATCCCTGAAAAACTCTTCTAAAACAGTTATAATGTCGTCTGACATAAAAACTACCCTGTCACCTTTTTAAAAAAGGCAGTTTCTGATATGGGTCTAACGAAAACTGACCCAGTACTGCAAGGATTATTAGAAAAATTATTACAGCTGCCCCTGCCGCTCTTACACCTTTTGTCTTAATCTTTGCCTGAGCATAAATAGCAACCAAAATCAGAGCAATTATGGTACAGATCCTGATGAGAGGAACCGGTTGTACTATACCTCCGGTTAATAGTTCGATAAAAAGCGCCAGAAGTCCATAAAACCCGAATGTGCCACATATTACGAATATAAATGCAAGGATGGTATCAAGAATGAAATTAGCCTTCCCCATTGTGGACACGTCTTTTTCTATAGTATGACCTTTTCCTTTTTCTAACTATCTGATATCTCATGATAAGGTTGTCAGAAGAAGAGGACGGTAAAATTCATTCATTCCCTGATGGATTCTCTTAGGTAAAATACAGGAATTCAAATGCCCATTTCTTTAGCAATCTCTCTAAGCGGCCTTACTCTTCCTGCTTCCAGGTCTTCAAGTCCTTCCTCTATACCTGCGAGAGTTTCAGTTGAAAATGGTTCACATCGTCCACAGTCATAGTGATCAACCGCTCTATGACATCGCAGTAAGTCTCTCTTGGATGCTCTTTCAGGGACTTTAACCGGTTCTTTGTCTTCTCATTCACCCGAATAAGTTCAGGGGACATATACATCTGTATACTCTTGTTAATTGAAATAGATATGTTGAAAATGGCTGAAAAAAATTAAGACCTTTTCCAAAGATCTTTCGCTGTTACAGGAATTCTTATCTGAAATGAAGACCGTTACAAAACAGGAAATCAAGTTTAGGGACGATTGATGGTTGTAATTTCTGTTCCTTATTCAGGACTCATATATCCTTACAATTTCCTTAACTTTGTCAAAATCAGAATCAAACGAAATGATCTTGTCTATATTTCTTTTTTTCATAATATAAACGGAAACCGCATCTGAAACTGACAAGGTTCCATCATACCGAAGAAAAACCTCCATACTCCCTCTGATTATTTTTTCGTCGGTAAATACAACAGTACAATCGTCCATGAAATAGTTATACAGCTGCTCTCCCGCTTTACCCCCGCTCCGCCGGCCAATCATGGATACAGATTCGGCAATGATAAGATCTGAAATGAGAATAGTCTCAATTTCAAGTACAGGGAGGAGTGCCTTTGCGGCCATATGCCATTGATCTTTTCTATCAACAACCGCAATAAAAAAAGAGGAATCAACGAATATCATTATTTCCCGATTGAATCCTCTTTTTATCGGTCACTGCGTCTCCACCGGAACTAACAACACCACAAATCTGATTGAGAGTTACTTTTTTCCTGGGTTTTATAGTAATAATACCGTCGTCAACATCCCACTGGAGAACATCTCCAGGAGTGAGATTCAGTGCCTTTCTGATTTCAGCAGGAAGTATTGTGGAATAACCATTCGATATTTTTGTTTTACTTGTCATAACTCTTTTCCCTAGTGATATTTATATTAATAGTAAATCATTTTTACTGATAAATGAAATTTTATAAGGAAATTTGATCCAGATCCATTGTTAGCTATGGTTTCATCCGGTTGTGAGCTGCTGATCCACACCAGATGGCAACCGTAATATTCGATTCATCCCCGAAAAACTCTTTTAAAACAGGTATAATATCTTCTGACATAAAAACTACCAGTTCACCTCTTCAAAAATGTCAGTTTCTGGTAAGGGAGAACTGGCCCACCACTGCAAGTATTATAAGAAAAATTATCACAACAGCTCCTGCAGCTCTTACTCCTCTTGTCTTAATCTCTGCCTGAGCATAAATAGCAACGAAAATCAAAACAATTATTGAACAGACCCTGAAAAGAGGAACTGGTTGTCCGGTGCCCCCGGTTAATAGTTCTATAAAGAGCGCAAGAAGTCCAAAAACCTGAACGTGCCACATATGACACAGACAAACGCAAGGATGGTACAAAGAATAAAATTAGCCCTTCCCATTCTGGACACGTCTTTTTCTACAGTAGGACTTTTTACTTATTCTA
Organism: uncultured Methanomicrobiales archaeon; assembly: GCA_903926075.1. Classification (GTDB taxonomy): domain Archaea; phylum Halobacteriota; class Methanomicrobia; order Methanomicrobiales; family Methanospirillaceae; genus CAIYHQ01. The sequence goes on along the minus strand of CAIYHQ010000100.1, from coordinate 9,248 downwards.
AGTATCTGATATCTCATCCTAAGTTTACAGATTTATAACTTACATATGATTCAGTCGTTTTTCCAATGCCTAACCGGTGCTAATTTCAAATTTGATTCCAGTGTTTTAAATGACTTTTCAATAAAATCCTTGCCTATGTATTCTTTTACAATGTCAGATACTTTGACCGAAGTATCTGTCGAATAAAGTAGATATTTCCCATCAGACGCGATTGCATTGTTGATTGACTCTTCATTGTAATTCCAATCCAACGAATATAAACCCTCCGTTCGTGTTATATGGATAATAAAAAAATCAGAATATTCACCAATTATTTCTGCAACTTTATCTTCCATATCTTTATTTTTTAATTTTGTCAGGCCATCTTTTAACTGATTCAGATCTTCACCAATTGAGGTTAATAATTCATTCCTGGAATCTATCATATTCATTCTTTTTACCATATTTATGTAAACAATTCCAGCATTCATTCTCCCAAACAATTCTCCTATTGCTCTAGAGGCATATAAAGCACTGTCTCCTGTTGATTTCACCCGATTTACAACATTTATTTGTACTTCTGTCTCTTTTAAAAGAGTAAGTGCATCACCCGAAACCTTCTCGACACCGCAAATAAGTTTCCACCCTAAATTTTCAATATCTTTGATAGATTCATCAGAAGTGTTTCCCCTATCCCAAATTAGTGTACCTGGGGTAATTGCCATATCTATCAGCTGAATAAGAAGATCTTTCACCGATGACATCGAGTTGAAATTACCTGGTAATAAAAAGAAGGAGACAGGAATTCTATCTAGTTTTGTAACTGATACACACAAATTTATTTGTTTTTGATTCTCTTTTTTTGAATTATACCCCTTTTCACCCAATTCATCTCCATTCCCAAAAATTAAAACGGGAGTTAAGTCATAAGCCAGAGTTTCTTCCATACCCATGGGTAATGGGTGATTTGCTCGCCATAATTTAAACATTTCATCACAGATAAGATGACTAAAATCAGTAAAACCATCCGCAGTATTGTCCTTAAAACAGATACGGTCAAGGGACGAATAGAAATCCCCATCTGTAAAATAATCTTCTGGAAGGCAAATTAACTCTGGTACTTTCGATATGAAGTTCTTCGGTTATCGATCTCAATCACAACTATCACGAATTTTCCTTTCAGAAATGTAAGGATAGCCCGATATTCACCAACACGGTACGAATACAAAGGATGTTTCTTATCAAGTCCTTCAAGTTTCCTGACTTGCTTTTTAGGATTTGGTAAATCTTCAAGTTTTAGAATTTCCTCTTTAATGTGCTTCGCTATTTCAAATTGAAGGCTTTTCAGACATTTTTCTGCCTTGTTTGAAAATAGGACAGTAAAACTCATTCATTCCCTGATGGATTCTCTTAGGTAATATCCAGGAATTCAAATGCCCATTTCTTTGGCAATCTCTCTAAGAGGTCTTACCCTTCCTGCTTCCAGATCTTCAAGTCCTTCCTCGATGCCTGCGAGAGTTTCAGCAAAAAGTGGTTCATCGTCCACAGTCATAGAGATCAACCGCTCTATCACGTCGCAGTAAGTCTCTCTTGGATGTTCTTTCAGGGACTTTAGCCGGTCCTTTGTCTTCTCATTCACTCGAATAAGCTCAGCGGACATACACTTCTGTATACTCTTGTTAACTAATATAGGTATGTTGAAACTGGCTGCACGTAAAAAGATCTCATCTCTCTTTGCAGTGATTAGAGTGTAAATATCCATAATCCGATTCTTGCCACCTGATAGGTATACTGGGGGCTTTTTAATTAATACATTGGTCACGTTTCGAAGAAATTGTCTTTTATGAGGAGAGTTTAATAATAAAGAGCGATACACAATAACACATTGCTCCTTTTACCGGGCTTTCAGATGAACTATGACAATCGCAGTCCTTTACATAGATGATGAGATGTATCACCTTGAGATAGCAAAGACATTTCTTGAGCGTTCGGGTGAATGTGAGGTGGATACCGCGTCATCTGGGAAGGAAGCACTTGAAAAGATGAAGGGTAAGGTGTATGATGCGGTTGTATCCGATTACATGATGCCTGACATGGACGGTATTTCCCTTTTAAAGACTGTCCGCAAACGTCACGGTCTCATCCCTTTTATTATCTATACCGGCAAAGGAAAGGAAGATGTTGTTATTGAAGCCCTTAACAACGGAGCCGACTATTATCTTAGAAAAGGAGACAGTCCGACTGCTGTTTTTACCGAACTTGAACGCAGGATAAGGGAAGCTGTTCAACGCAGGTGGGCAGAAGAAGAGCTACGGGCAAGCGAAGATAAGTACAGGTCGGTTGTCGAGGACCAGATAGAGCTCATCGTCCGGTACCTCCCCGATATGCGGATTATATTTGCTAATGAAGCCTTCTGTTCATATTTCGATTTGTCGAAAGATGAGTGTGCAGGCACTCAGTTCCTCCCCTTTGTTGTCAGCGAAGATCTGGGAGCCTTAAAATCACTTCATGCATCTTTAAATAAGGATAACCTGCTAGGGCATATTGAATTAAAGATTGCAAAACCGGATGGCCAGGTCCGCAGTCAACGCTGGAATACCCGCGCAATTGTGGACGAAAATGGTAAGATAGTTGAGTTTCAGTCGGTAGGAAGAGATGTGACAGACAGGAATTCAGCAGAACAGGCTCTCCGAAAGCAGGAGACCCAGTACCTGGAAGTGTCTCACGTAGCACCTAAATCTAGTACAGATATTGACGAGCAGTATCACATCACTTATATCGTTGCAAATTCTCCGGCTATCGGGAATTTCCCGCTTCGGGCTCTTATTGACTTTACCTCGCAAAACTCAACAAATGGAATTGGGGTTATTGATGCACGCGGCAGAAAAGTTTATCTTGTTATTATCCAGGGTGAGGTTGAAGGAGCGATTTACATAGATGAATCAGGTGCGCTGTATGGAGACAATGCACTCCTGATGGTCAAAGGGGGTGAAGTGTTTACACTTCATAATGTGGACAGAGAACTTGCAGAAAGGCTTGTCACAGGGTGCAGAGTGTTTGAGAAGAATCATCTCAATTTTCATCACTTTGAAACGATACCAGATATCGGGAAGAAAAAGAAAGGGATTGGTGTCCTACAGATAATAATAATGAATAAAAATCAACCGGTACAGGGTATAAAAGTCTCCCTCCTATCACGTGGCAAGGTTGTTGGAAATGATACTACAACAAAAGACGGAAAGGTCTCATTCAGGCTCTTTTATGATGCATATACGTGTGTCCTTCTTGACCAGAGCCGGGTAAGACGGCAGACCGATCTTACATTCAATGAAACACACGAAAGGCATACCCTTGACCTGTCAGCCCTCCAGAGCATGAGCTGACCCAAAAATGAAGATAGCACAAAAGACCCTGTTTATCCTCGGCATCACGGTTTTTACTCTTATCATTGTGCTTTCTGTTATCCTTCAAATCACCATCAGTTCAGGCTTTGAAAATTTTGAACGTAATGATGCCTTTACCAATTTACAGCGCTCAATAGATACAATTTCGTCCGAAATTGAGAGGATGGACAGGATCAATCTGGACTGGTCCCAGTGGGACGAGACGTATCAGTTCTCACAGGACGAAAACACGAATTACCTTGAATCCAATCTAAATCCGAAAGTATTGCGGGATTTAAGGATAAATTCACTTATCATCCTTAACGAATCACAGTTTCCCATTTATATGGGAGCATACGACCTCACAAATATGAATGAAGTTAAGATATCAGAGGAAATTGTCAATTATTTCTCAAATAATCCCTCACTTTTCCGGTTTTCAGACCCTGCTGGAAAAAGAAGCGGAATTGCAGAGGTCAACCATTCACTGATATTTTATAGTGCCCAGCCGATAACAAAGACTGATGGGAGTGGACCAGTAAAAGGGACTTTTATTATGGTCAGAAATATCGACCAGTCTGAGATCTCAGAATTAAAAAAGACACTCCATCTCAACTTATCAGTTCAGCCTGTAACTCCAGAAGATGTAATCAAATCACAAGGCACTAAAATTCTCTCCTATAATGCAATTCCGATAATAATCACTCCTGTAAACATGAATACGATAACTGGGACCGCATTATTAGCTGATGCAGGAGGGCATCCGGTATTAAACCTTACACTGGACCTTGATCGTTTTATTGTAAACCAGGGTAGAATCTCTTTTAATTATATTATTATCGCCCTTATTATCATCAGTTCTATCTTTCTCATCGTCCTTTTCGTACTCATTTACCTATACATAATTAAACCCCTCTCTATGCTTGCTAAACGGGTAAATGAGATAGAACAAGGGCAGACCCTCTCATTACGCATGAATATGAACCGCAATGACGAACTGGGTTCTTTTGCAATGGCACTCGACAGAATGCTTGCATCACTTGAAGAAAAAGAGAATGCACTTATTCACTCAAAAAGGAGGTACCGAGACCTCGTAAATCTTGCAGAAGAGGGTATCTGTGTCGTAAGGGACGAAGGAAAAATTGCATTTTCAAACCCGCGGATGGCAGAGATGTTGGGGTATACTATAAAAGAAATGACTGACATGGATTTTTCCAGGCTTCTTGATAATAAAAACAGGGATAGAAAATTGCCTTACCTCACTCCAGGTCCAACTGAGTACATGGCATTACTGACAAAGTCCGGAGAGAAGGTCTGTGTGAAGGTTGTCACGTCCGTTGTATCGTTTTTTCCTCTTAAAAATACAGGGACTCTTGCTGTAATTACAGACATTACCGACCTTAGAAAAACAGAGGGTAAGCTTGATCTTGCAAACAGGAAGATCCTTCTCCTTGCAAGTATTACAAGGCACGATATCCTGAATAAACTGGAAACACTGAGAGGATTTTTATTGATAGCAAAAGAGAAATCCACAGACCTTGAGGTAATCAGGGCTATTTCAATTGCAGATGAATCAGCCGATAAAATACGTCATCAGCTTGTATTCTCAAAAGAGTACCAGAATATGGGAATAAAACTTCCTGTCTGGTTATCAGTATATGAGACAGTGGAAAAAGCAGCGTCTCTTTTAGGGTCCCAAAAATTCACTCTTGTCGTAAATAATTGTGATTATAGTGTCTTTGCCGACCCGATGCTTGAGAAGGTATTTTACAACCTGTTTGATAACAGCATTCAACATGGAATTCACGTAACAAGAATTCAGGTTGAATGTAAGGAAACAGAAGACTATCTTAATATCATTGTTGAGGATGATGGTGCAGGAATACCTGCAAATGAGAAAGGGAGACTCTTTTTAACCGAGTGCCGCAAAGGCTGGGGCCTTTTCCTCTCTAAAGAGGTTCTCCAGATTACCGGTATGACAATCGAGGAGTCTGGAAAATCTGGAAAGGGGGCACGCTTCATAATAAAAGTTCAAAAAGAGGGTTATAAACGGGTTGTCGCTTTAAACAAAGAACCTGAAAGTGATCCAGGCAATAACAAGCATGATAGTTGAGTATTTGAGCCCTGACATGACACTCCCTTCTCCCATGACTCCGGCTGCAAGTCCGGAAAAGAACCCCTGAAACATAGCAGCATGGGAAAATAAACGGGTATATCCAAAAAGGTCAACCGAACTCCCCCCAAACTTTGCACTTCCTGTTGATACTCCAGAACCACCAAGTGTTGCCATCGTCCTGAGGAATGCAGTTACGAGGATATAGATAACAAAAAGAAATACAAAGAACGAAGCAATGATGATTATAACATAAATCAGCATATTATTCTTTCTCTCGTTCTTGAGGTTGACAAATTCATATGTGTCACTAGCCGCCGCCCGAAGTATTTCTGTCAGGTCTCCCCCGGACTTGCTCGCCCTTGCAATAAGGTCAACACTTCGTTCAGCAAGAGGAGTTTTGAGTCTATTACCTAGACCGATAATAGCATCAATAAATGGAAAATTCCATGAAATTTGTTTATCAATTCTTTTAATATGTGTTGTAAGAGACCCATATTCACTGAATGATATGATATGCACCGCATTGGACAAAGTCATCCCGGACTCGTGCATACTAGCAAGGTCACGAAAGAAGTTTGGGAGTGACTTTTCAATACTGTTAATGCGGTGTTGTTCCTTAAAATCAAGTATCGATAGAGGAACGATTATAATAAGGGTCGTAAAAAATGCGAGATCATCAATCATCGTTGATGTGAATATAACGGAGATTCCGCGTGAACGGAAGGCAAAGAAAAAACCGAGAATAAAGATGGTTATTGCTAATGGAGCACAAATATAAAGAATATTTACTGGTTTCTCTGTAAGCGTCCGAACAGGATATTTAAAAAAACGATTAAGTCCAATGTCAGATTTTTTCTTCTTTTCGATCTTTTCAATAATAGGGTCTGGAATTATCTCAGGCTCATCAGTTTCTTCCTCACTCTCTTCTCCCTTCCCCCATAACTTCATCCTACCACTCCGGTGTCATCGAATTGATAAGGATAACAAACATAAGGCTCCCAAACGGGATCATCATGTAAATAATTATATAGAGAAACATTGGTTTTGATTGTCCACTAATCATCGACATAACTGATTGAATGAGTATTAAAAAGAGTGTTCCTGCAACCATTGCGGTAACATAAGACTCTGCAATAAGTGCGAGCGTCTCAAGAAACTGTTTCTGGGTCTGACGGTTTTCAAGTGCATATTGTTCCGATTTAGTTCTGAAGTATTCAGTAAGGTTGCTCCCGCTTGTAATACTTGCAATGGCACCCTGAATAAACTCTCTCATACGCATACTAGGAGTGGTACTTGAAACAGACTTCAGGCTTTCAATCAGGTTTTTTCCAAATAGATCAATTTCGCGGGCTATGAAACGGGCTTCAACAGAACTTTCACCATATATTTTACTGTCACCAAGGAGTTTAAAGACCTCAGCAGGTGATATTCCTGCTGTTGACATAGCCATAAGGAAGTTTATTGCATAGGGAATTGTCGAATCAATATTTCTTTTTCTGTTTCCGGCAACAATCGAAGGATAAACAAGGTATATAACATAAGTAATCCCCCCAAAGACCGCGAGAGATCCAAAGATTGCTACAATAGTCCCTATAAGCATAGCCTGGCCTGAAAGGACCATCAATACATCAGGAACTTCACCTTTGTATTTTACCAGATTCGGGATCTTCAGAAAAAAAGTGACTGCGCCAATAACAACCGCCGAGACAAGTCCCACAATTATAGAAGTTATAAATCCAGTAGCAAGGTATGCTTCAAATGGGGTTCTTAACCTTGCAGCCTGGATATCAGCAATAAGTGAGGAATATTTCAGTCGTTTCTTCTTGATTTTCTGCCCAAGAAGGTTGTAACAAAGTCGCTCATAGGTGTTCATTTAGCATTCTCCCGAATCTTGGCGACAACAGACTCAGGGTCTCTGAAATAAGTGATGAGCATATTTGATACATCACGGTAGTCCCGGATTTTGTTTACCCTCATCCACTCAAGGACTTCCTGCCTGCGTGAAAGTTCTTCCATCATTCGTGGCTCAGTCCAGCCCTTCTCTTCCATTATCTCCTCGAGTATGTAAGATTTACCCGAATAGACAATTTCATCATTGACCGGCTTCCAACGGAAAACCTCATTTGTTATCAGTTCATTTGTCCTTGGATCAATATCGAGGATCTCAATAATCTGCTTGTTTCTTCTGATTCGCTGTCCTCCAATCCTCGCCTGGATCTGGACACAGACAAGGTCCAGAGCGGTAAACATATTTCGCGGGACATCAAGCGGTGGATTTTCAAGCCTATGAACTACACTTGCAACTGAATCGGCATGAATTGTAGAGTATGTAATATGGCCGGTACTCATCGCCTGGAACAAGGTCTGAGCTTCCCTCCCTCTTACTTCTCCGACTATCAGGTATTCAGGCCTCTGACGAAGGGCAGCCTTGAGGAGTTCGTACATATCAATTTCACCCCTGCCACCTGTATCAAATGATTCACGGGTTACACTTGGAATCCAGTTAGGGTGAGGGAGTTTTAGTTCACGTGTATCTTCAAGTGTCACTATCTTTGCAAGCGGAGGTATGAATAGGGAAATTGCATTGAGAGATGTTGTCTTCCCTGATGCAGTCCCCCCTGCAAACAAAGCAGACTTTCCGCTCTCTACTGCAAGCCATATAAATGCAACGGATAAAGGCGAAAAAGTACCCCATTCAATGAGGTCAGTAGGGGAGATTGGTTCATCACGGAACTTTCTTATTGTAAAAGTTGAACCATGAGCGGTTACCTCTGTACCAAGAGTCATCTGAATCCTTGACCCGTCGCTCATAGTCGCATCAAGAAGCGGGTCAGCAATTGAGATATGTTTACCTGCTCTTTGGGCAATTTTTGTCACAAAAGAGTCAAGTTCTTCCGATTTATCATAAATAATATTCGTCGCAATCGACTCATAACGAGTGTGATAGACAAATAAAGCTCTTTTAACTCCGTCACAGGAAATATCTTCAATGAAACGGTCATGCATAACTGCATCAATAACTCCGTCCCCAAGGAAATCCTTTCGGAGCTGGTAGAAGATTTTTGCATGCTGGGGCGGGGAGAGTTTAATCCCATAATCATTCAATGTATTATCCATTACCTCTTTCAATGCCGAAGTTGCTTCATCAGCCGTTATATCGCGGGTATTGACGTCAACCCTCTCAAAGAGTCCCTGTTTTAATTCTAAAAGGAGTTCTTCTTCTGACATTGTAAGGATCGGTTCCAATACAATGTACATGTATTCATGGGTCGTATAGTCATAGAGAACCCGTATATACGCGAATGGTTCATTGACCGCATAGAGCTCCATCTCCTGAATTCCTGGAGGAGGACTGAAAGTCAGGTCGACAAGGGGCCCGTGAATAGTAGGGTCGTAAGGTGCAACGAAGTGTTTTCGGATTGCGAATAGAGAACGAAAACGCGAAGTTTTCTCTGTCTCCTCCTCTTCTTCATAATCAGATTGATCATCGAATTCTGGTTCATCCTCGTTAACTACGAGATCTTCTGTTGTATCATCAGGGTAGGCAAGATCGGTTGTGTCTTCATTACCCCTGCCTCGCCCCTTAAAAAGGCTTACCATAAAATGAATTCTGCGGGAACGGGTTAATTACTAATTTTTTCCATCTCCCAACAGAGATTTTGCATACCCCCGTATTTAGGTTATTGATCATTGTATGCAGATTTAAAATCTCCCTTCCAGATTCGTACCTGTGATCCGTTAAGTTAATTCACAGTCTCGTTTAATCATCT
>CAIYHQ010000099.1 GCA_903926075.1 uncultured Methanomicrobiales archaeon | reverse complement strand
TCTAATTAATTTGAGAATTCCAAGTGAAATATCACTTGAAGAACTCCTCAAAGTATTGGTTGATGCAAATGTGTATTTAAGGAAACCCGACCCCAATATAATTTAATTTTTTTAAACGCACATTGTTTTTCATAGGAAATGTACCCAATTTTCGATTGTTGTAGGAGAATGTCCTAATATTTTAGCAACCTCATAACAATCCTGACCGTTTGCGACAAAAAGGACACCGTGCAAGCGATGGTCATATCTTGAATCATCTGAACGTCCAAGTTCATGTTGGAGGGAAAGATTATTAATAGCCATTGTAACAGTATAACCCAACTGGAATTTTTCTTTTCAGATACCGAAATTATTTAAAATTATTACTGGAATTGATTTTCCCAGTTATATTTCGGGTAACATTCGCATTACTATCATTTGAGTAGAACAAGGGCCCGACAGTCAACGGGTTACCTGCCCCAGTAGCAGCACGAACATTACCCGGGTTTGATGCCTGATTTGTTGGAATTGATACCATCGGCCAGGAAACGGTTGTTCCGGTATAAAAACGAGTTTCAGCAGGGGACCATGAGGCCATGCGAGTAGTTCCAGCACCCAAGGTAAAAATGCCGGTTTCCCTTCCATTGCTTGTAAGAGTTACGATTGGAGTAACCGGAAGAGTAGGGGTAAGCTTCATTGGTGTGGAATTCAGAGAGAAAGAATAAGGTGTACCACCACAATTTGCATAACATTGATATATCTCACCCTGGTTAATGCTGAATTCTTTACAGCGTTCCAGGCATGATTCACTTGAATATGACTTTTCACAACCAACAGATTCAGAATGTTCACACTCGAATTCGCACGTCAGGCGGTTCGTTATATCAGTAATATGGGAACACTCATTCCAGCATTTGTCACAATCAGAATTGCATTTATTATCCTTATTCAAGAGACAAAGTACATCGCAAATTGACTTTTGTTCCGGGTCAGTGAGAAAGGAACATTTATTTCTACATTGACTACAGTCACGTATAGGACAGTTATTTTCGTCCATTCGCTTTTCACAATACTTCAACTCACAATCCCAGGGTTTAATTCGATTTGAACAAAACTCTTCACATCCGATACAATTGTTTTCTTCCAGGCCAGGAACACAGTCCTTGCATTGTTTAATCATACAGTCATAATCTCCATTACAATCCGAGTAACAGTTATTACAGTAAGATCCATCAGCTATGCAACCAGGATACCATGAGATACACTTCGTCTCCATGGTATTTTTCCATTCTTGCGGTAGTTTTTTATTTGAGATTGCATTATTGGTCCTCAACTGACATTGTCCACATGTTGAATCAACACAGTTATCAGTTTTCTGGCACGTATCAATACAAGAATTTAACGCATTTATATCAGATTTAGTTGCATATTGTGTGGTACAATCTGACCAGCATTTATCACAATTAGCAGGTTTCGAGGAACTACAATCATTGTAATCTGAACGACACTTTTCAATCCAGTAATTATATACACTTGGCGATAATCCTGCTGCCCGGTCCTGACAATCATTACAATTAGAATTTTTACAGATTTCCATTCCCTGGCATTCATTATAGTTAGTTGCATAACATTTTAAAATAATAATGGGCGCTCAAAAATTTTTTAGCCCAACCCAAAATATATGAATTATTTGTTACTTTGTCATAAAACTCCTCACAAATTTTTGCCTTAAGGTGGTCTACATCCTGAATAAATAATGTTGAAAGATATCGTCTTATTGCTCTCCATATTTGTTCTATTGGATTTAAATCAGGAGAATATGGGGGAAGAAAAATTAATCTAATATTGTTTAGCAGTGCAAATTCCTGGACCAATTTT
>CAIYHQ010000098.1 GCA_903926075.1 uncultured Methanomicrobiales archaeon | reverse complement strand
TAGACCCATGCTAGCAGTAAGTGGGGGCCGACTCTTCCTTATGTCTACTCCATGGGGAAAGCGAGGCCATTTCTTTGAGGAGTGGACAGGTGGTAATGAATGGATAAGGATAGAAATATCTGCTACGAAATGCCCTAGGATAAGCCCCGAATTTCTTGATGAGGAGCGAAAGGCACTAGGTGATTGGTGGTTTCAACAGGAGTACATGTGTCACTTTGGCGAGACTACAGATTCTTTGTTCAGTTATGATGTGATACAAGCGTCATTATCAGATGAAATTGCACCTCTCTTTCCTACATTATGTAAGCCAGGATCAAATGATAAGGTAAACAATTCATCGTTCTTTATCGACAAATTACCATTATTCAGCAAGGAAGGTGAAAACGCCCTATGATTATTTCAGTTGATTTAGGACAGGCAACCGATTTCACTGCTATATCTGTGATTAAACGAGAAGGTGAAGAGCTGCAAGTGATACATCTTGAACGCTTTCCACTTGGAATGGCATATCCGGAACAGGTAAAGCGAATAACAGATCTTTATAAAAAACTCAAAGAGATTTACAAGGAAGTACCTACGTTGGTATTAGATAGGACAGGAGTAGGTCGAGGAATTGTGGACCTGTTGCAAGATGTCCGTCTGATATCAATCACAATAACAGGAGGGAATGTAGTGACAAAAGATGGCAGGAATTGGAATGTTCCTAAAAGAGACTTAATCCACGGTTTGGTTGTTCAGTTTCAAACTGGAAAGATTAAAATTGTCCGCTCCCTACCAGACGCTGAAATTCTTATCAAAGAGCTCCTCAACTTCAAGATGAAGGTAAATATAACAACCGGTCATGATTCATATGAAGCTTGGCGAGAAGGCATTCATGATGACCTTGTTTTGTCAGTAGCAATGGGTGCTTACGTAGAGTCTTTTCCAAAGCCATGTGCTTTTGTTAGAGGTAGAGATCGTAATCGGACAAACTGTTTATACTCAGTAGATAGTGGAAGAAGAATAGGATAAAATGTTTTTGTTGTGTTCCTCTTAACTACAATGAGAGGACGATAACATATCTACATGAGAATAAGGTATTTGGTGAAACAGTTTTGATCAAAATATGTTCACTGTGAAAATTAGGTCTATTCGGAATTCTTTCGAATGCTTTATAGTTATCAAGAATAATGATTAGTATCAGAGGTAGGTGTAGATGATAAAAGATCAATCATTTAGGGGCATAAACGCAATTAAAATATTATTCTTATTATGTATTACGTCATCGATTTTGTTAGTTTTACCATTAAGTGCATATGATATTGTTGCACCTGTCACATTAACCGACGCAAACGAGTATAGGCTTACAAATGATGTTTTAAACTCATCTGTTTCCGGTATAGTCATTTCCGGTTCAAATATTATTCTCGATGGAAATGGACATATTTTCACTGGATTGGGGAAAAGTTCTGGAATTTCTATAAATGGCAATAATAACAAGATAAAAAATTTGAGTGTGAAAAATTTTAGTTATGGCATTTACATTAAAGGTTCTAACAATATTCTTGAGAATTTCGAAATACCAAATAATTTAATCAATGGTATCTCATCTGAAGGTTCAAATAATATCATTGAGAACTGTGAAATTTTAAATAATTTAAACCACGGTGTCTCATCTATAGGTTCAAACAATATTCTTGAGAACTGTGAAATCTCAAATAATTTAAACCACGGTATTTATGCTGAAGGGTCAATTCAAATTTATAATTCGAGTATTTTAGGAAATTCTAACCATGGCCTAAATATTTTAGTCTCTCCGGGGAGTTCGAAAATTTATATTAAAAATACTCATATATTACAAAATTCGCAAGATGCGGTTCATATAGAAATGCCACATCCAGAAAATAATAACCATCAGCCTTTTGACGACATAAATATTTCGAACAATGAAATACTTAATAACAAAAATTTAGGTATCTATTCTAAGGGATATATAAAAAATGTTGTCGTTGAACAAAATAAAATATCAGCTAATGGTAATGGTGGTATAAATTTAAACCGTGTTTCTTATACTTCTTATAATTATGTTTATTACTTAAATCCTTCAGCTGTTTCTTTATTAGAAAATACAATTCAATCAAATAAATTTGGAATCTCTACTCAGCAAGATAGCGGGCAAATAAGTGGAAATACTATAATTAACAATACAGATTTTGGGATACAGGCTGGTTCTGGTTCTTTGATCTATAATAATGAATATAATAATATCAAAAATATAAACGGAGTTGCAGGAGCGAATTCGTGGAATGTAACAAAGGTTCAAGGTACCAATATCATAAACGGTCCATGGATTGCTGGAAATTATTACGCTCAGCCTGATGGAAAAGGTTTTTCACAAACTTGCAATGACTCGGATGGTGATGGTATTTGTGATATCGTCTACCCAATTGGTTTTTATGGTAATATGGATTACTACCCATTGTCTCCCCTCAAACCGTTAGCCGATTTTACTGGTTCTCCTCTATCAGGATCTGTCCCTTTAACTGTTCAATTTACAGACCAATCAAAATATGAACCTACACAATGGCTCTGGAATTTCGGAGATAACGAAACTTCATTAGCACAAAACCCAACACATACATTTTCCTCAATAGGAACATATACAATAACCCTGACCGTTTCAAACGACAAAGGATCGAATACAATTACGAAAACAAATATGATTACAGTATCAGAATCACCGACTCCGACTAATACAGTTACTCCCTCACCTACTATTACAACAACCACTACTGTTACCATAACCCCTACTGCATCAATAACACCTTCACCCACGATAACATCTACAGAAACACCTACAACGATTGTTACGACTGTTACTCCCACAAGTACTTCTACAATTACTCCTACTGTAACAGCAACAGAAACCGCTACTACAACACCTACTATAACCCAGACTCCAACTCAAACTATATTCCCAACTGTTACTAGTACAACAATTACACCAACAATCACATCAACATCTACAGTTAGTCCAACGATAACAATTACTTATACACAACCTCCGACAACTGTGATTCCTACAGTTACAGTAACTCCGACAACTACAGTAACTCCTACAGCTACAACTCCAACTCTTACTCCAACACCATCTGTCTTTACTATCAATGCAACGGCAACAATAGGTGGGACAATAACGCCATCAGGAATTATTAGCGTAATTCAAAATCAAAATAAAGAATTTAGTATTGTTCCTGATTCGTGTTATGATATCTCTGATGTTCTCGTTGATGGGGTGTCAGTAGGTAAACCATCAACATACATATTCACAAACATCAATACGAATCATATTATAAATGCCAAATTTGTAAAAAAAGAATATCAAATTACTTCGGTGGCATTATCCGGAGGCACAATATCACCATTAGGTCAGGTCATGGCAAAATGTGGTGAGAGTATTACATTCACGATAACACCTGCCCCATGTAGTGAGATTTCAGATGTCATTGTCGATGGACAATCAGTGGGGAAATTATCAAGTTATACCTTCACAGATGTAAGAGGATCTCATATCATTATTGCTCAATTTTCTTCAAAGACGTTTATAATATCAGCAACAAGCGGACCTAATGGAATCATATCCCCCTCTGGCCAGGTGTCTACAATTTGTGGCATTAATCAGACCTTCACATTTACACCCTCGCAATGTTATGCTATTGCAGATGTCGTTGTTGATGGTCTTTCAAAGGGTAAAATTTCCAGTTACACTTTCACCGATATCAACGCTGCACATACAATCAATGCATTGTTTGAACCCCGACTTTATTCAATCACTGCAAATGCTGCTGAACATGGAACAATAACTCCATCCGGTGTTCAAAATTATCCTTGCGGTGCAGAAAAACGATATGATATCTCTCCAGAATGGGGATATGTAATTCGTGATGTTGCTGTAGATGGTTCGTCTGTAGGAGCATTATCAAGTTACACATTTTCGAAGATAGATAAAGATCATACTATTTCAGCGTATTTCGAGACAGTTCCATCAGGATCGATTCGAATCTCTAGTGAACCAGAAGGAGCTGACATTTATATTGATAAGACATATCGAAGCAAGACCAATCGTTTTATTTCTGGAATTGCTTCAGGAAGACACGAACTTCTTCTGAAGTATCCGTTTTATCAAGACTATATCGCAACTATTGATGTAGATCCAAGTGGTTCAATAACTGTTCCTACAATAAATCTTATTCCAGTCACATGATCTCTTATCATCTATTTTTTTGATTACATCAAGAACATCTATTTCAGTTTCTACTCCATCAACTCTTATTAACATAGATAAGAATTAGACGGCTTTATATAAAATAGTATCGAAAAATATATATAGTTTTAATGATGCAATAAAAATTCGTTTCCCCGGATATCATAATAAAAAAATCCTAATGATTTAACTGGACATACACTTCGATATGTTTCATTGATTACCCTACCCGATATGGTATTCCAACCTCCATCTATACGTATATCCAATGTGGTAGATTCTGTATAAATTGTTTCTTTTTCAATAGGTTTCTTTGTATCAAAATCGTCTGTAAAGCACCATCGTTCAGTTGGTTGTCTAAAAAGCCACCACATAATTCCAGATTCTTCATTGCATCTAAGTGTAGTAAGAACCATTTTTTCAGTTGGTTCTGTTTTATTAAAAATTATACACTTACCGTCGCAACTCATCTCTAGACTTGCAGACCCCACTTCTACCAGTAGCAGAAGTAACAAAAATAATGCGAGTTTTTGCATACACCATGATATGCTTATTGCATTGGTATGTAACTTTGTATTTATTTGTTTTTAAGTTGTGGTTGCGAGGAAAAGTATTTTTTTATGCGTGTGTTCTTTTCCCGGTTGCTTATCTTTGCTCGGATGGATGTTCAATTAGATTCCGTATATCGTGTTTTACAGGGGTTTTTATTTTCCTAATTTGGTTATATTTTTATACTATAAGTAACGTCAAATCCTAAATCCACCGTGAATTAAAATTGATTGCAAACGCTTATTCTTATTCTAGATTTTGGAGGAACATGGCTCGCCTTCAGAAAAATAGTTTCAGTAATTTCCAGTCTTATCTCTCTTACATAAAGTACGGAATTAACTAACTTCTTAAGAATTAAATCATACAATCACAATCTCCTATATATTACCCATCAGTATGAGCCTGTTAAATGTCACGGAAATTGCTTCTTTTTCTTTATGTTCATATATGGGATATATGAGACAAACCCTTGATAGATTACCCCTTGACGTTATGATAACGCCCAGGCACCTGTGCTGTGATGGTAACATCAGAGGTCCGGATGGTTATGGTAACAACCCAGTAACACGGCGTTATGGAACGACCTCATCCTGTGGTTATGATAATAAATATTGATTCACATTGTTAACAGCAGCATCCCGCGTGCCCTGGGAGCTTAGGCAATGTGCTAAGATGTGGAGTAGATACCAAGTGTTAGAAATGAGAAATGAAAAGGACGAAGAATTGAAGCCGGATAATAATTTGAGACTTGAACTTTAGTATTTAAGCCGCTGGGGAGTTTCACAACTAAAGTTAAAGGCGCAACTATGTTTATATACTCACAATACCAATAACCAGTATGGACAATATTACCGACACCGCTTTTCATGGTGGATTACAGAAGCACCAGGAATATTATTCAAGGTTAATGGTGAATGCAGTCACGGACGGAAGAATCACCGAGAGAGACAGAAACCAGATTCAAGCATTCATTAGCGAAATAAAAGCCTGTGGTAAACTATCAAGTCAGCGAGCCTACAAACTCGCATACCAGTTAGTGGGTATTAGGCGATATATCCCAGAATACAGTAAGGCCGATACATTATCCGTTTTCTCGGGATTGGAACAATTGAAGGCAGACGGGAAATATTCAAAGAGCACCCTGAAAGACCTGATAACAATCTGCAAGCGTTTCTTATTGTGGTTAGATGAATCCGGGGAAGCATCAGAGAAACTGAAACCCGAGAAACTTAGGAAGATTAAGGCAGGCACTATCACCGTAACAAAAACAGCTGATGACATTCTTTCCCCCGACCAAGTGGAAGCACTCTTCAAAGCCGTAAGCAATACCAGAAACCGGGCAATGGTTGAATTACTCTATGAATCAGCAGGAAGAGCGGGAGAGATAGCCACAATGACATGGGGACAGATTGAGTTTAGGCAGAATTACGCATCTGTAAGATTAGACGGGAAAACTGGAAAAACCCGGACTGTTCCACTTTATTCTTCTCATATTGCGTTAAGGAGATGGAAAGACCAATACCCAGGCGACCCGTCAGGTGATAATCTAATATTTCCTGCAAGAGATGACTCTAATAACCCGATGAGTTATCAAGGGATGTTGAAGTTGTTTGTTATTGCTGCAACAAAGGCAGGAATTGAAAAACCAGTAACCCTTCACACCTTCAGACATTCAAGAATAACCCATCTCATGCAAGCCGGGATGAATGAGAGTACAATTAAACTTCTTGCATGGGGAGATGTGGGTTCAGATATGCTGAAAGTTTATTCTCATTTGACTCCCGGCGATGTGGAGAACGCATTCTCTCAAATGTATGGATTGAAACCCATGGAAGAGTTTAGCGGGATGGACCCGGCAGTCTCACCAAGGCAATGTCAGGTATGCGGGATGCTCAACCCTGCAACTAATCTATTCTGTGGTGGATGTGGACAAGCATTGACAGAAGAGGCAGCAGATAGTCAAACTCGAACGATGTCATCATTACATAGCTTACTAACAACCGCTCATGGCGAAGAGTTAATCAAAAAGGTGATTAGAGAAATGGCAGAGAAAGGTGAAATAAAAGTTTAAACAAATTACAATCTAATGTCGAGTCATCAAATATATTTTTCTATCTATTTCAAGTGTTCATCGTATTCAAGAGTTGTAGTGTCGGTTGTAACAAAATTCAATAATTGTGATGATCTACGGTTCCATTCCGATAACAAACTTTTAAGAGGTTTTTCTATTTCAGTCCACAATTCAGGGTATTTCTTTATATTTTGAAATACAGGGACAAGGATCAAATAATCAATCTCGTAATCATATTTCAATCCTGAATCTCGAATCATAACGATATCAATGTCGCTACCTATTCTACCTTTAATCATTTTAAAAAATGCTAATTTAAATGAACTTATAACTATATCATCACCCGGAATATCTCTAATTATATCAAAAATTGAAATAGCAAATTTTAAGTAAAATTCAAAAATATCAGGTGTTATAAATTTTGGATCTAATTTATTAATAGTAACTTCAAAGAGATCATATAAAAATTGATTAATGGGATGAAGGTTTGAAAATGTTTTCAAGGATTGAATCACAACATTATGTAAATCAATTTTTTTGTCATCACATATCAGCAAAAAATATTCAGCAAATCCAGATATTGTTAGTGAGTAAATGGTTTTAAGTGAATTTTTTTCACCTTCGATTTCTTTAGAGTTTAACATTTTTTTTTCTTTTAATTTTTTACAATGCTTAAATACACCCGGATAAGAAAAATCCACGACTTTTGAAATATTATAGGCTGACAATGGTTCACCTCCTTTACCAAGCGCTTTAATAATAGAGGCTTCAGTTCCTTTCAATTCAAAATGATCCTCTCGATTTTGTCCTGATTCCATCATTAACAGATCGAACCCAATAGTATATATACTTTTAACCCATATAAAGTAATATATTAACTTTAGATGTATTAAAAGTTAATATAACGAGGTAAAAAAATGGTCACATTTGTTGAACGTGGCGGAATACGCTATATACAGACTTCGGTTCAAGTGCCGGCTATTCTTATGGATGCTGCACGAGAACGCGGTTACAGCATAAATGCTGTTTTATCCCAAGCATTAGAAAAGAAACTTGAGGAAAATTATGATTGAAAATCAAAAAAATAAAAAACAACCTTTAAAAATAAAATTGGAAGTATTGAAAACTCTTCCACTATTTTATCAAGTACTAGCAGAACAAGCTCAAAATGAGGGACTTGCGGTGATTGAATGATTCAGAAGAAATGCTCTGTCCCTTGCCTGGGACAGAAAAACAATCTAATCAAAAAAGCGTCAGTATTAGACTGCAATATCTTCTATTTCATATTCTACCCGTATAAACATATCGGTAGGAGGGGGTAATTGTGTCATCTATCAATACAACTTCAATTCCTATTGAAAAAGGGAAAACGAAGGAATCAGACCAATCTAAAAGTATTGAAAGTAATGATCAGACACAGAAGTCTACTAAAACACTATCGTTCTTTGAAAATAATAATACATTGTACCTGGATATAATTGACAGTTTAAATAATTTTCATTTTGTTCATCTAAATGACCAAGGAAAATTTATTTTTGAAGAATATGTGACATTACAGAACGGAGTAAAAATATTCCCATGTAAGTTACCTATTCATCATGATTCGGGTGAATTAGTACCTGTCGTAGGTATACCCAGAAAAGAAGAACTTGAAGTGGCGGTACTAAAAAAACCTAATGAATTATTCGAGATTCTGAAATCTCATATTGAAAAATATGTGGATGCCCCTGATTTAGAAATCCGGATTTACAATTATTTTTTATTCTTCACATGGTTTTATGCTAAGGTGAATACGTCCCCATATCTCAGATTTATAGGAGATACCGGAAAAGGAAAAAGTAGATTTTTAACTGTTATATCTGACTTGTCGTTTTATCCAATCAAGGCGACTGGGGGCTCTTCAACATCTGGAATTATGCGATTTCATGAGAGATGGAAAGGAACTTTAAGAATAGATGAGGGAGATCTTCAGGGTGGTTATGACAACCCTATGATAAAATTCCTTAACTGTGGATTTGAAAAAGGGAATTATCTTATTCTCTCTGATAAGGTGGATCCAAAGAAGCAACAGATCTTTGATGCATATGGTCCTAAAGTTATTGCGATGCGGGACACTTTTAAAGATAACGCGACAGAATCACGTTGTCTTTCTTTTACTCCACAAGAGACCCTCAATAAGAAGATACCTCCAGAGCTTCCAAGATGTTATAATCACGAAGTAGAAGTTTTAAGAGCACAAATCACAATTTTTGTTCTTCATAATTGGAATAAAATAGATCCTGATTATTTCATGGATTGTGATGATTTAGATATAGAATCACGATTAATTCAGATTAGCCGACCACTCTCAATTATAACCCAATTGTTTCCGGATGGAGAAAAAGACTTTAAAAAGTACCTTATAGAAAGGCAGATTGAACTGAAACGGACACGTTCTGAATCATTTGAAGGACGTATTTTCAATTCGGTTTATGGTCTTGCAATAGGAGATATAGATGTCGATGAGAAATTTAAAGAATATCTTGAAAATGGAATTCCAAAAGTCATAACTGTTGCTATGGTGGCTGCAGATACAACCCTCAAACCATCCGCAATAATAGGAGCTTTGCGTTCTATAGGATTCACTACAATAAATACGTCTATTCGACTAGTAAAAACGAAAATTCAGACTAATGAAAATGAAGATTTCAACAATGTGTCAATTGACAATAAGAGGAGTGTTAGAAAACTTATTGTCTCAAATGAAGCGAGATGGACTGAGATCATTAAGAGATATTACAGTCCTGATTTTGACACAGAGTTAACAAGAATAATATCCGAACCAATAGCTTGTCCTTCAAACATTCAGGGCCCGCAATATCTATCAACTGGCACATCACCGGTTGTCATAGTGAGTGATATACGTGGTCCACGAGGTGCAAACACGACTTCCCAACCTTCATTTGAAGATAAGACCGAAAAAAGTACTGCACATACCACAGGTAACACCTCCAATATTAGACAAGATGAAAATAGTACTTTCGTCACAACCCCTGAAATTTTTGAAAACAACGGAGTATTATCATGAACATGTCCATTGGTAAGTTAGAGGAACGAATTCTCTACATGACCGGAGTTTCGGTCCTCATCATTGCTTCATGTAGCTTCCTATTATCATTTTTTAACTTGCAAGCAACAGCAATACAGGCAGGGATAAATACTTATCTCTCTTGGGCATGGCCTATATGTATTGACTGTCTACTAATCGCCGGCTCTTTGATGATTCTTTATTCATCAATTCGAAATGAACCCACGTATATGGGATGGTTAGTTCTATTGGGTTTCACTCTTGTAAGTACTCTATTCAATATTGCACATTCACCTTCTGATTTGCTTTCACAGGCTGCACATGCAGTACCACCACTAGCCTTGTGTGTAAGTATTGAACTTTTAATGATGTGCGTAAGGAGTCATATACATCAAGAAAATAAAAAATCGGTACATATCGCTACAAATGATAGTTTAAATGCCCACTTTCCGATTGAAAACAAAATATCTATTGACCTAATCAATAAAGCTCAATCGTCGAATCGTAATAAAAGCAAAAAAGTTCATGATTATCTCAAAAAAAATCCGAGGGCCACATATAAAGAGATAATGAAAGAGTGCCAGGTATCAAGTACAACAGTTGCACGAGTTAAAGCAGAAATAAGACAGGAGGTGGCAATATAACATTCAATAGACCTCATTTAACAATGTCACGGTATATTAAAAGACAGCATAGGGGGAACTATGGCTCGTAAATGTATCATTTGCACTCATAAAAAAAAGGCAGAAATTGATAAAGATATTATAGCGGGGGACAGTCTGCTAATAATTGCAAGACGATATAACATAAGTAAGGGAGCGGTTCAGAGACATCGAGGGAATCATGTTCCAGCTCTATTGGCCAAAGCAATTCAAGATGAGTTAACAGATTTGGCGAGAGGAAGTGATCTCCTTGGGCAAACCCGTGAACTTCTTTTACAGGCACAAACAATAACCACTGAAGCTCAGGAAACGGGCGATTTGAGGACGGCACTTACTGGGATAGGACGGGTTAAAGATTTGCTCGAACTTCTCATGAAAGTGACAGGGGAACTCACTAATGAGAATCAGACCCAGATTAATATTTTCACTGGCCCTGCTTTTGTCGACATGCGAACCCGCCTACTAATAGCCCTTGAACCTTATCCAGAAGCAAGACAGGCTGCAGCTCAGGCACTTCAGGAAGTGAACCTGTGAATATTTCTCATGCATTAAGTCCTGTTTTGTTCGCTCACGATTGTTTGAGTATAGACCCGGACCCATGGCAGCAACAGGTAATGATGAACCCGGACAAAAGGATATTACTCAATTGTTCCAGGCAGTCTGGAAAGAGCACGATCGCGGCAATAATAGCATTGCATACCGCACTATACAGACCCGGTTCTCTTATCCTTCTCATTTCTCCTTCCCTTAGGCAGAGTTCAGAACTTTTTAAGAAGGTAACCGAGAATCTGAAGAAATTACAACCAAAACAAAAGCTTATTGAAGATAACAAGCTCTCAATGACTCTTGATAATAGCTCTCGTGTTGTATCTCTCCCTTCAGGTGAGGCCACAATAAGAGGGTTCAGTGGCGCCACCTTGATAATAGAGGATGAAGCTTCCAGGGTGGACGACAACCTTTACAGAGCCATTAGACCCATGCTAGCAGTAAGTGGGGGCCGACTCTTCCTTATGTCTACTCCATGGGGAAAGCGAGGCCATTTCTTTGAGGAGTGGACAGGTGGTAATGAATGGATAAGGATAGAAATATCTGCTACGAAATGCCCTAGGAT
>CAIYHQ010000097.1 GCA_903926075.1 uncultured Methanomicrobiales archaeon | reverse complement strand
TTATCCGGGCTACACGCGGGCTACAATGGGCAGGACAATGGGTATCGACACCGAAAGGTGAAGGCAATCCCCTAAACCTGTCCTTAGTTCGGATTGTGGGCTGCAACTCGCCCACATGAAGCTGGAATCCGTAGTAATCGCGTCTCAATATGGCGCGGTGAATATGTCCCTGCTCCTTGCACACACCGCCCGTCAAACCACCCGAGTGAGGTCTTGATGAGGCTGCGGTTTTTGCCGTAGTCGAATCTAGGTTTCGCAAGGGGGGTTAAGTCGTAACAAGGTAGCCGTAGGGGAATCTGCGGCTGGATCACCTCCTAACGATTTATACGGAAGCAAAAGGTTATTGAACAAACCGTAAAATTGCCAGTGTCAAGAAAGACAGGGGCTCATAGCTCAGTTGGAAGAGCGCCGCCTTTGCGAGGCGGAGGCCATGGGTTCAACTCCCATTGAGTCCATTTCGGTGCACCTGAGAACGTAAGTCCTCAGGGAAGGGTTGAAGGTCATTTAGGACCTCATGAAGCCGTGTAAAGGTTTGCCACAGAGGACGTTAAATGGGTTTGGCGGAATATTGTAGTTAAACCTGTCAGTGGATGGCTTGGTTCGAGTGCCGATGAAGGGCGTGCCAAGCTGCGATAAGCTCCGGGTAGATGCAAGGAATCTATGATCCGGAGATACCCTAATGGGACATCCTGACACTTCGGTGTCGATCCGTAAGGATTGGGAACGCCCCGAATTGAAACATCTCAGTAGGGGCAGGAGAAGAAATCAATTGAGATGTCGCTAGTAGAGGCGATCGAAAACGACACAGTTCAAACCGAATCCCGCAAGGGAGATGTGGTGTTGTAAGCCCGCTGTAAATTTTCGACCTGTAAAGCGGAAGTTGTTTGAAATAATACACTAGAGAGGGTGAAAGTCCCGTACGTGTCCACAGGTCAAAAATGGCGGTGTCTTGAGTACCGTGGGTTGGAATTCTCGCGGGAACCTAGGGGTCATCAACCTCTAAAACTAAATACTACTCGAAACCGATAGCGAACTAGTAGCGTGAGCGAAGGCTGAAAAGTAACCCGAAAAAGGTGGTTAAAAGTGCCTGAAATTGACAGGTGATAGTGGGTTATGGCATGAAAGGATCTTCTATGCGAAGGAACCCATCGCGAGGTGGTTGTACGGGCATAGTTGCCGATGTCATAACGTACGTTTTGAAGAACGGGCCAGAGAGTTTATTCTGTTGGCAAGGTTAACCAGTGATGGGAAGCCGTAGGGAAACCAACAAGTCCGTAGCGTAAGCATGGGACGGCGTATTAAAAGTGCGTGGAGTCAATAGGATAAGACCCGAAGCCTGGTGATCTATGCGTGGGCAGGCTGAAGCGTGACGAAAGTTGCGTGGAGGGCCGCAGGCGGTTTTGATATGCAAATCATTCGCGTGACCTGTGTATAGGAGTGAAAGATTCATCGAACCAGGCATCAGCTGGTTCCTCTCGAAACATGTCGCAGCATGACCTGGCTGGAGATCGATGGTGAGGTAGAGCACTGATTGGGGGAGCTGGGGGAGAAATTCCTCACCCCCCTGTCAAACTCCAAATTCCCCATCATCTGAGAAGGCTGGTAGTCCGCATTGCGGGGTAAGCTTGTAATGCGTAAGGGAGACAACCCAGACCGTGGTTAATGTCCCCCAATGTAGGCTAAGTGTAAACACTGAAAGTGGTCCTAGGCCAAAGACAACTGGAAGGTGAGCTCAGAAGCAGCTATCCTTTAAAAAGTGCGTAACAGCTTACCAGTCAAGGTTTAGGGCGCTGAAAATGGACGGGGCTAAAGCCTACTACAGATACCACGGAGCACCGAAAGGTGACTTAGTAGAGAGGCGTTCTGCATGGGCAGAAGTCGGGGTGTAAATTCCGATGGACCGTGTAGAATTGAGAATTCTGGCAATAGTAGGAGCGTAGTTGGGTGAAAATCCCAACCGCCGCAGGGGCTAGGATTCCTCGGCAATGTTTGTCAGCCGAGGGTTAGTCGGTCCTAAGATGTACCGTAACTCGAGTACATCGAAAGGGAAACAGGTTAATATTCCTGTACCTCCATCGTAGCCGTAAGGCCCTGACACTTTGGGATATGCAGAGCGGGGTCATCGCCCCGTCTAATCCACAGAAATTTCGGGAGTGCCGTAATGGCGAGAACGAGATGAATGTGTTATGGGGAAACTCTGCAAATTTCTAGAGTCCATGAAAAGGGAGATGGAAGGCCGTACCGAGAACCGACACAGGTGCCCCTCGCTGAAGAGGCGTAGGCGTGTCGGATTAATCGTGTTAAGGGAACTCGGCAAATTAGCCCTGTAACTTCGGGAGAAGGGGTGCCTGCCTGGTGATCAGGCAGGTCGCAGTGACAAGGGAGCTCTAACTGTCTAATAACAACATAGGTGACTGCAACTCGGAAACGACTAGTATAGTCACTGATTCCTGCCCAGTGCGAGTATCTGAACACCCGGTTCAACGGGACGAAGGACTCGTAAACGGCGGGGGTAACTATGACCCTCTTAAGGTAGCGTAGTACCTTGTCGCTTAATTGGCGACTTGCATGAATGGAATAATGAGAGCTCTACTGTCCCTAACACGAATCCGCTGAACTTTTTATCCTAGTGCAGAGACTAGGGACTCCTTATGGGAAGTGAAGACCCCGTGGAGCTTTACTGCAGCCTGTCGTTGAGTTACGGTATTTCATGCGCAGTGTAGATGGGAGGCGTTATATCCGTTCCTTGCGGGGAACGGGGAGTCAATGATGAGACACCATCCCTGTTATGCTGTAACTCTCACTCTATCGAGGACATCGATAGGTAGGCAGTTTGGGTGGGGCGCCACACCCTCGAAAAAATATCAAGGGTGCCCAAAGGTCAACTCATGTGAGTCGGAAACTCACAATAGAGTGTCATGAGCAAAAGTTGGCTTGACGCGATCACGCATAGCAAGTGATCGCGAGAGGAAACTCGGGTCAAACGAACCAATATGCCTTTTTGATGAGGGCTATTGACTACAGAAAAGCTACCCCGGGGATAACAGAGTTGTCGCCGGCAAGAGCACATATCGACCCGGCGGCTTGCTACCTCGATGTCGGTTCTTTCCATCCTGGCTGTGCAGCAGCAGCCAAGGGTGAGGTTGTTCGCCTATTAAAGGGGATCGTGAGCTGGGTTTAGACCGTCGTGAGACAGGTCGGTTACTATCTATAAGGAGTGTAAGAAGTCTGAGGGTAAGAATGAAATAGTACGAGAGGAACTTTCATTCGTCGCCTCTGGTCGATCGGTTGTCCGATAGGGCATTGCCGAGCAGCTACGCGATAAGGGATAAAAGCTGAAAGCATCTAAGCTTGAAACCCGGCCTAAAAAGAGACTTCGTTAAGGACATCGGTAAAAGACCGGTTTGATAGATTCGGGATGTAAGCACGAAGGCAACGACGTGTTCAGTCCGCGAAAACTAACGTCCGATTTACAATATTCATCACGTCAGACCCAGACGAAATCCTCATGTGGCAAACCTTTATATGGTTGCCAAGGTGGCGGAGCGGCTACGCGGTTGACTGCAGATCAACTACACTCCGGTTCAAATCCGGACCTTGGCTTGGGGTAATAGCGGCCATAGCAGCTGGGAAACACCTGGTCTCTTTCCGAACCCAGAAGTGAAGCCAGCTCACGTATTGCACGGTACTGAGGTACGCGAGTCCTCGGGAACTGCAGTTCGCTGCTATTACCCTTCCTTTATTAAAACACCGAGAACTTTATTATTATTTTACAAAAATGTCTTTTCTAAAAAATCTTTGTTACTAGCGAGAATGTTTTTTTCGTTGTTTTGTCAGTCAGTATTATTGCAATCTATTGACAACAGAGTTCTACAATGGCAAGGATTATTCCACATCGTAATAAGAAAAAGCATGGAGATTTTCCAGATGCTCATACACCTCACGATTCTAAAACCGAGAATCAAGTTATAATAACTCTCATAAGGTATAATGAGAATTACTATGACGAGCAGATTCTAAAAAAAGTTGATTTTACAACAAATTTAAAACTTGATGGCACAATTTCATGGATTGTTGTTGAGGGTCTTAACGCTATTGAAACAGTAAAAACGATTGGAGAAATATTAAAACTACACCCTCTGACAATGGCAGACCTTTTTGCGTCTGATCAAAGACCCAAATTCGAAGATTTCAATCATTACCTGTATATTAATCTCAATATCCTTGCTCCTGAAAAAAAGGATGATTCCATTCTTGTCAACTATATGAGTATAATTCTAGGAAAAAATTTTGTAGTAACATGTAGTGAATATCCAATAGGTCCTTTTCTTCATCTTCGTAAAAAAATAAAAAAAGATTATCGAATCCGGATTCATGGAACTGATTATCTTGCATATACTTTGATAGATTGTATAACAGACAATTATTTTGACGTGATTGAATTTATAGGAGATAAAATTGAAAATCTTGAAGATGAACTGGCATTTTCATCGCATAGTGCTACTCTTCCCAAAATAAATGCTTTGAAAAAAGAGATGCTTGCAGTAAGACGGTCAATATGGCCTCTTCGTGAAGTAATAAACAATTTTCAGCGTTCTGAATCTGTTATTCTTAATGCAGGGACCGTGGTATATCTTAAAGATGTTTATGATCATGTTGTTCAGATAATGGATACCCTTGAAATATACAGGGATATGTCAGGAAGCATGCTTGATATTTATCTCTCATCTATGAGTTACCAGCTCAATGAAGTGATGAAAGTCCTTACAATAATTGCAACCATATTTATACCTCTCACTTTTATCGTAGGAATATATGGTATGAATTTCGAATATATGCCAGAATTAAAGTGGGTTTATGGATATCCCACTGTGATTATTGTGATGTTTGGAATTGTTGGTATAATGCTTTATTATTTCAGAACAAAAAGGTGGATTTAACAAAGCATTCATTAAGAATGTAAGCCATAATAAATATGAAATATCGGAATTTAGGAGTTTGATTTTAAATGGATTGGACTGGTATAGCCGAACTTATTGTGGGTATTATTATAATTGTTTTAGGTATCTATCTTGCAATTCTCTTCCTCCCGATGTTGATTGCAGTTATACTTGGTATTGTAGGAATCGGATTAGTACTAGGAGGAATTCTCCTTCTTGTAATTGGTTACATCACAGTGAAGGAATAATTTTTTAATTTTAAAACTTTTTTATCGAAAAAAAAGTTCACAAAACTATTGTAAGTAAAAGTAAATCAGTCAGTATCGATTTTATAAACGCCTCAATTTAAGAATTTCAACCTTTATTGTAACTACTTCCTTTCTGTGAAAATGGAATGTATTCTTAATAGGGATTGAACCTGAAACTGCACTTTCTATCAACGCTCTTTCTTTACAATATGATTCGACAAAGTGTAACGAACCCTCGTTAAAGATACCATAAATTATCTGTCCGCATTCAATTGCGACATCTATAAAGGGGCGGTCTGCATGAACATTTTGCGCTCCAAATGGGGGATTCATGACAATTGTATCAAAATTACCTAATTCGGGAATTATAGTGGGTGTGATTTTTCTCTCTATAAATTCAACATCAACGAGAAACTGTTTACAATTATCTTTAGCAATTTCAATTGCCTTCTTGTCTATCTCAACTCCTTTTACAAGTGAGGCTCCCAGAAGAGAAGCACCAATAGCGAGAATTCCAGTTCCAGAACCCAGGTCGCATATGGTTTTCCCTTCTATGTCGCCCTGCATCAGGGCATCAAAGAGCAGGCGGGCCGCAAGGAAAGGTGGAGTCTGATACTGCTCGTAGAAAGGATTTGGATCAGAAAATCCCAAAACACCTTCAAGAGTCTTCTCAAGGTGACGGAGTTTCATATCATGATATCTCGTCTAGAATATATTGATTCCAGTCCCTGACACCACATAGTATCTCAAACTCTCCCGGACTAAGGACAGGAACATTAAATCTTTTTTGATCATCATAAGATATACGCGGACAAGCTGTGTTTACATAACAATCAAATCCTAAATTAAGAAGATTATCAGGTGTTATTTCCTGCATTGATATAATAATAGATTCAAAGCAGAGGCTCTCAAGATATTTTACGAGTTTTATTCTGGATTGTCCTGGTTTTGTCGACAAGATTATACCAAAAGAAGAAGCCTTTCTTGCACTTTCAATCAATGCAAACCTCTTTCTTAAAAATCGCTCTGAATTAACTTCAGTTACAGCGAGAGTATAGGGATCAAAAGCAATTACTATCTTTCCAGTTGAAAGAGCAATTCCAGTTGGATGAAATAGACCAGTACCTACAAATAAGAAAGCCTGTACATCCAGTCCCTTAACATTCGAAAATGAGCATCCTAGAACTTGAGCCGGATAAGGAGTTCGTGGTGAACCATTACCTGTTAAGACAGTGTACCCATTATTTTCAAAAAATTTTTTTAACGGTTCAATTAGATGCACGTGCTGAACTGTTGTTGCAAGACCAATAGAACGTGCAGGGAGGTATGGCAACACTAAATCGAGATTTTTCAAAGGAAAATCTAAAAAAACAGGGGAATAAATGACATTTCGCGATTCTATCATTTGACTGTGGCCAAAATGAATGAGAACCTCTGAATATTCCCTGTTTGTCCTGCAAAGGTCACAGGCACCATAGCACGGATCACCATTCAAAGTTATTGAGTAACCTTTCCTTTTTAGTTGCAAGGCTATCTCTTTTCCTTCCCGCTTAAGTCCTTCCGGAAATTGGAGCGTTGCAGACCTGATATTTCTTTCTTTTAACTCATTTATGAGATTATCTACTGATATCAATAATATTCACCGAATCAGTTACCTCAATATCAACAAGATATTTATATGGTCTCCCCACTTCCGGTTTTCCACGGCGGATAGCTATACATATATCAATAATTTCGGCTCCTGCCCTTTCCAGTGCCTCTATCATCGCAATAAGGGTTCCACCGGTGCTGATAACATCGTCAATAATAACAATTTTGTCCCCCTTTTTTATACCATTGATATATAACTGGCCCTTTGAATATCCTGTTGACTGATGTACAAGTACTTCACCTGGCAGTTTATATTCCCTTTTTCTTACTATCGAAAGTGGGATATCGGTCATAATTGAGATAACAGAGCTCAGTGGAATTCCCATAGCCTCAGCAGTAACAATCCGGTTGACATCTTCAAGGTTCAGCCTTCTAATCATCTCAACACAGACTTCCCTTAATAATGCAGGTTCAATAAGTGGGACTCCGTCAGTAATCGGGTGAATAAAATAGTTGTACTCTCCACGCTTTACAATGGGACATGTCTTTAATGAATGAATTAATTCTTTATGCATTTATCTCACCAATTTCATCAAGAAATTTCTCAATCATATAATTTTCAACATGCGGCATACATACTATCCGTAGATGGCCTTTACGGGTCCATGAAACCGCCCAGTCATCCGGGACCTTTTCAATATCCTGAAAAGTTGCAACATTGACATCAGGAGTTACAACCCTTTTATATCCAAACGTTTCCATTCCGCGTATCAATCTATCCGTATTCTTCATACAACCCTCGACAATTGCCTTCATGCCTTTTGTTCCCAGGTATTCAAGAACCGCAAGTGCTCCGACTACTGAACCCCCTGGCCTTGTCCCTACTAATGTCACTTCCTGCTTTACACTGAGATAGGGGGTATCGACCTTTAGTCCGTTCCACATATTCTCATCTCTTACAAGAATGCAACCTGTAGGTATCGTACTCATTCCCATCTTGTGGGGGTCAACTGCAATACTTGAAACACCTTCGCATTTGAAGTCAAATGGAGGAATATTATTCATGAAAGGTAATACAAAACCTCCAAAAGCAGCATCGACATGAAAGAAAATATCTTTATCAAGGGCTATTTCAGATAATGCCGGAATCGGGTCCACTTTCCCGTATTCAGTTGTACCAGCTACTGCAACAAGGCAGCATGTATCTTCATTGATAACCGATTCAGCAAAATCTAGGTCCATTCTATAATTCTTGTCAAGAGGGACCGGACGCATTTCGATATTCAGCATATCACATGCTTTACAGAAAGAGAAATGAACGGACTCTGGCAGTACAACGTTGGGTTTTTCTGATTTAGACCGATATCTTGCAATTCTAAGTGCCTGAATATTCGATTCGGTCCCTCCCGATGTCGCATATCCCTCGGCTTTGGGGAGATGAAAAAGGGTGCCTATCCGTTGAATTAGTAATTTTTCAAGTGATGCAGTCCCTGGAAATAGTCCTGGATCTCCAAGGTTCGTCTCAATAAAGAGTTCATGTGCCTTAACTGCAACAGGATGAGGAGGTGTGCACATTGAAGAAAGGATTCGGGAATGCGAGAGGTCCTCTTTCTTTCTTTCAATTAAAAAAGTAAACAGGGCCTCTTCAGAAAGCCCTACTTCACGCATTTTTTACTCTCGCACTTTCAAGAATAATTTTTTGCTCTGTCCTTGCGACAGTTTCGCGAATTTTTGCCACAGCATCGATATTTGCGGAGACACTTGAAATTCCATGTTCAACAAGCCATTTTACAACTTTGGGATCAGATCCCGCCTGACCACATATTGAAACTTCCACGTCGTGCTCCCTGCAGACCTGGATTGCATGATCAATAAGCATCAGGACGGCAGGATGTGTCGGTTCATACATTTTTGCGACATTTTCGTTGTTCCGGTCTATCGCCAGTGTATATTGGACGAGGTCGTTTGTGCCAAACGATGCAAATTGAATTCCTGCCTTTATAAAGTCTTCAATAAGAAGAGCACTTGAGGGTATTTCAATCATTACGCCAAGGACTGCTTTCGTTGTATCTACCCCCCACTCTTCAAATAACTGCTTTGCTTTGATAAACTGGTCCGGGTGAGAGACCATTGGGAACATGATGCCAAGATCTTCATACCCGGCCTCCCAGAGTCGTTTGAATGTTTCAACCTGGAGCCTGAACTGAGTGGGGCTCTGTAGGTCCCTCCTTATACCACGCCATCCAAGCATCGGGTTGTGTTCAATAGGTTCGTCCTCTCCGCCCTGCATATTTCGAAATTCGTCAGTGGGTGCATCAAGCGTTCTGACCCATACTGATTTTCCAGGGAATGCATCGAGGACAGTTTTTATTCCGGTCAGAAGTTCCTGGATGAACTCCTCTTCCTTACCATTTGTGATAAACCAACCTGGTGTTTTGTTCAGTCCTAATATGAGATGCTCAATTCTGAGAAGGCCCACTCCGTCAGCGCCTGTATCTGCAGCCTTTTTTGCAGCTTCAGGCATTGAGACATTCACTTTTACTTTTGTTGCAGTTATTATCGTTGCAGGGACAGTAGCCGGGAAGATTGAACCCTGTACCTGTAAAGGGGTCAATCTCTCCATCTCTATTGAACCTTCATATATCAGTCCTTTTTCACCGTCAACTGTAACAATCTGGCCATCTTTAAGGACTGATGTTGCATTTATTGTTCCTACGACTGCCGGAGTCCCAAGTTCACGGGAGACAATTGCCGCGTGGCAGGTCGTACCTCCCTCGTCAGTGACAATAGCAACTACTTTTTTCATTGCAGGGACCATGTCCGGGTTTGTCATTTTTGTAACGAGGACGTCTCCTTTTTTTAGGTTTTTCGTGTCTTTTACATCTTTGACAATGATAACCCTGCCTGATGCAATACCAGGAGATGCGCCCCTGCCTTTAACGAGAATTTTACCTTCTCCTCTTCTTTCAGGTGTTTTTAAATCTTTTTGTGAAGAGATCGTAGTAATTGGCCTTGATTGGAGGATATAGATGGATTCACCTACTATGCCCCATTCCATATCCTGTGGAATTTTATAATGGTCTTCTGAAATTTTTCCGTATGCAGCAAGCCTAGAGATTTCCTGTTCTGAAAGGACCTGCATTTCACGTTTTTCAGGAGAAATCTGGACCTCTTTTGTCCCATGTTCACCGTCAGGAACAATTTCAATGTTTTTTGTTGCGATAAGATAATCTGTAATTCTCTTTCCCTTGTTGTCAAACACATATTTGTCAGGAGAGACCGAACCGGATA
Organism: uncultured Methanomicrobiales archaeon; assembly: GCA_903926075.1. GTDB lineage: Archaea > Halobacteriota > Methanomicrobia > Methanomicrobiales > Methanospirillaceae > CAIYHQ01. Next base: position 12,835 of record CAIYHQ010000097.1, on the reverse strand, counting down.
CAACTGCTTCACCAAGGCCCCATGAGCCTTCAATTGTTGTCTGGGACTCACCTGTTATTGGGTGAGATGTGAACATTACTCCCGCTTTTTCTGAAGGAATAAGGGTCTGGACAACAACTGCGATGTTAACGATTTTATGTTCAAAACCCTGCTTTACTCTATAATAAATGGCCCGGCCCCCATAAAGTGAAGCCCAGCATTTTTGTACAGAGTTAATAAGCGCGGGATCTCCCTTGATGTTGAGGTATGTTTCCTGCTGACCTGCGAAGCTTGCATCAGGAAGGTCTTCAGCTGTCGCGCTTGACCTCACTGCAACAATTACTTCCCCCGATGGCGACATTTTTAAATATGCTGCTGATACAGCCTCACGTATCGATGCAGGGATCTGTGTTTGCATAACTACAGACTTCACATCAATCGCAGCCTGTTCAAGAGCTTCACTGTCTTCGACATCAAGACCTTCAAGCCTTTTATTGATGTATTCCTCAATATTGGTCTCAACAAGGAATTTTCTAAATGCCTGAGCAGTTACTACAAATGCAGGAGGAACCGGGAGACCTATTGAAGCCATTTCTCCAAGTGAAGCCCCTTTCCCACCGACTGCCGGAATGTCTTCTTTCCTTATCTCTTCAAGCCACAAAATGTCTGGAAATACGCTCATAAACTCTCCACTAGAATCTCCCGAATAAGACATTTAAAACTTGCCATGACTTTTTCTCTACCCTTTATCCATCCTTAGATTTTAACAACTTTTTTAAAAAATTACTTTGTTTGAATAAGCACTATTATAGATTAGTGCGAAAATACTACCGGGTTTTACATTGAAGTTTCATGTACTTGTAAGTGATCCACTTGCAGAGGAAGGCCTGGATATCCTGCGTTCGGACTGTGACCTGGATATTCGGACAGATTTAGGAAATGACGAGTTGAAAAAGATAATAGGTGACTATGATGCTCTCCTTATCAGGAGCGGTACTGAGGTTACGAGTGAAGTCATCGAGGCCGGGACAAGATTGAAATTTATTGGAAGAGCGGGAGCCGGAGTTGATAACATTGATACAGAAGCCGCCACACACAAAGGAATCATAGTAGCCAATGCTCCTGAGGGTAATACCCTCGCCGCTACTGAGCATACTATGGCTATGATGCTTTCACTTGCCCGAAATATACCTGAAGCGGATTCTTCATTAAAGAGAAGGGAATGGAAGCGCTCAAAATTTGTAGGTATAGAACTAAATGAAAAGACCCTTGGGATAGTAGGATTTGGTAGAATCGGACGTGAAATATCAAAGAGAGCGATAGCGATGGGTATGCACTGTGTTGCATATGACCCATTCATAACAGAAGACAAAGCTGGCGAACTTGGTGTAGAGTTACTAACGCTTGACGAAATTTTCAAAGTGTCAGATGTAATTACCCTTCATACTCCACTCATCAAGGAAACAAAACATCTTATCAATGAAAAGACGATAGCGACAATGAAGGACGGAGTCAGAATAATAAATTGTGCAAGGGGTGGAATTATTGATGAAAAGGCGCTTTATGACGCGCTTGTCAGTGGTAAGGTGGCAGGGGCCGCGATTGATGTATTTGAGGAAGAACCTCCGTTAAATTCCCCTTTATTAACACTCAAAAATATTATTACGACTCCACACCTTGGAGCAAGTACTGTTGAGGCACAAAAAAATGTGGCCATTTCGATTGCCAGACAATTGTTAGAGGTAATGGCAGGCGGTTCAGCAAAATATGTTGTAAATGCACCTATGATACCTGCGGAACTTGAAGACAGTATCCAACCCATTGCCCAGTTAGGCGAAAAAATTGGCAGGTTCCTATGCCAGATAGTTGAAGGAAGATTTGATGCTCTTGAGATTAAATACTCCGGGGATTTCTCAACCCTGGGTCAGAATACAAAATATATTACTCGAATGGTCTTAAAGGGACTTCTTGACCCTATCCTGCAGGCACCAGTCAACATAGTCAATGCTCTTGTTGTTGCCCAGGAACGCGGGATTGCTATAACCGAGTCCATAACTGCGGAAGCATCTGGATTTAAGAACCTGATTACCGTAAAAGTGAAAACTGACAAGATGGAAGAAATAGTCAGCGGATCAATTCTAATGAAAGGCAGGAGTAGGATAGTTGCAGTCGGGGGATATACTATGGATATGATCCCTGAGGGTAGTGTTATTATTTCCCGCCACCTTGATAAACCAGGTGTGATCGGGCGCTTTTCAACAATTCTAGGCCGTTGCAATATCAATATTGCCGGTATGCAGGTAGGTCGTATCAATCCTGGTGAAGAAGCGATAATGATTCTTAATGTTGATGACGAAGTGCCACAGCAAGTGATGGATGAGATGGCGTCTCAACCTGGAATATTCTCGGCAAAGTTTGTTACACTTTAGAGAGATTTTCTCTCTACCTTTTTAAAGCAAGTTCAATTGCGACCCTGAGGTCATTATCATCGAAGGGTTTAATTATAAAACCATCTGGTTTTGTCTCCTTTGCACGCTCAATGGTCGGGCCATCTGAATGTGATGTTATGTAAACGAATGGGATTAAATACAACTCTTTAATCTTTTTTGCGGTTTCAATTCCATCCATTCCCCCTTTAATATTAATATCCATAAGGATGATATCAGGGGTTTCAGTTTTGAGAAAATTCAAAGCATCTGCACCTGTAGATGCCTTCCCGCAGACTGAATATCCAAGATTATTCAATCTCCAGTCAATGACTTTCGTTATTATGTCATCGTCTTCAACAATGAATATCGATGTTTTGGACATGCTCGCTATCTCCACTATCTGTTGGTCTATCTTATATTATTCTGTTTCACCTTCCATAATGGAAAGTACCTGATGAAATCTGGATCTCAAACCTGGCTCCAACCTCTGGTTTGCCATTCTCTTCAATAGTTATTCCAGTTATTCCAAGAATTTCCCTGCTCAAAAACAGCCCCATTCCTGTATTTCTACCTATACCTCTCTCAAATATTTGTTCCTTCTGTGAATAAGCGACTCCTACTCCGTCGTCCTCACAGAAAAGAGACAGTGCATAGTCAGATACATAATAATAAAAGTGTATCTTATTGATCTTTTCGCCATACCTGATAGCATTGTCAATCAGGTTAAAAATTACTTTTACAAGAAGAGGATCTGCAAATATTTCGATATTTTCAAGATCTGAATAGATTTTAACCCCTGACTTTTCGAAATTTTGTCTGACATCAGTGATAATATTTGTCAGATTTTGCCATATAGGAAGACGGACTCCAACCTCCTGGTACTCTCTTGTAAACTCTATATTACGCTGAATTAGTTTTACCAGGTTTCTTATATCATTAAGCATATCGTTGATTTTTCTATCAGAAGATATGGCATCAGCGATGTCAACAAGTCCATATAACCCTGTCAGAGTATTCAGGATGTCATGGCGTGTTATGTTATTCATCAAATTGAGTTTTTTGTTTGCGAGTTCAATAGCATCTTCTCCTCTTTTTCTCTCTGAAACATCACGCAGTATCCCATATACTCCAAACGGTTTTCCGAACTGATTCAGCCTGAGTGAACATTTAATCTCAAACCAGTTGATATTTCTCCATTTATCCAGCATTCGGATTGTTGATTTAAATTGCGCGTGGTCGTCAATATCAATAAAAAATTTTTCTTTTACAGTTTTTCGTTCTTCAGGATGAATAAATGAAAAGAGTTCTTTACCTGTCACTTCTTCTATAAGATATCCGTACTGATTTACCTGGGGAGAAGCATAAGTTATAGTTCCGTTCATGTCCAACGAAAAGAGAACATCTGGTGTATTTTCTGCAAGTGCACGATATTTTTCCTCATTCTCTATAAGCGCCTCTTCTAGCCTGAGTCTGTCAGTAATATCGATAACACTCCCTCTAAAACCCTGAAGCATACCGTTATGTCTGATTGGAGCGGTTACAACGAGTGCCCTGATTATTTTTTTGTTATTTTTTATTAGAGTAAAGAGCTCGCCTTTAGAACGCTCACCCTCAGAAATCTTTTCCAGATTCGAATACATCCGTTCAACATCTTCTTTAATAAGAAACTCACGTGCATTACGGCCTTTTACTACATCTACCTCTGAAATCTCAAATACTTCAAGTCCATATTTATTAACATAGGTAAGTTTTCCAGAGGGTTCCATTTCAAAAATAATCTGGGGCAGCAGGTCAGAAAGTTCACGAAACCTTAACTCACTTGTTTGAAGTTTAAAATTATTTTGTTCAATGATGGACAACATATGATTAATTTCGCCTACAAGGTCCGCCAGTTCATCGTCCCCTTTAATTGCAACCCTTCTTGACAGATCACTCTCTCTTCCAATCCCATGAACCTGGTTACCGAGTGAACTCAATCTCGACAGGATCAATCGGTTTAATAAAAATAGACAAATAATTCCAAAAATAATCCCAGCGCAGATTATTATGAATATGAACTGCAAAGTTGTGTTTAACCCTTCATGGTATATATCACGTTCCTGGAAAATTGATAGGACAAGTCCGTTTTTATTGTAAATATCCGGGATTAATGCATATCCTGCTATGTGCTCGTCATCAATAATGGCAATTCTAATGGAATTATTGATTATTCCGCCGGTTTTCACTCCAAATAACCCATCAGGAAGATTGGGGTCATCAAGTCTGTGTATACCAAGGTTTGGCTGAGTCAGGGCAGATAACCTCAATATTTCAGCATTGTCAAGATACCTTCCCATAATTACAACCCCTTCAGGCGTACCTGAAAAATTGGAATGAATAATGGGCCAGGAAGCAGCGATAACCGGGCCATCAGGAAGTATTAGTATCCCTGATTTTGAGTACTGGGGATTACTCATATTTAATAAAGGATTATCCATATTCAAAACAGATTTCAGTGAATCTGGTAAAGGCACAATTTTTTCTTTTTTACTATTGTAAGCTCCGGAATAGACAAGTTTTCCAGTTTTATTTGCTATTACAATGAAATTAAGGCGAAGATTTCGAAATGTTGAAGGCACTATGTTTGCTTCAACAAAGTCAGGTTTGTTTCCTAGTACGAAATTGTATGTATCATCCCACGGTCCCCAGTCAGCGACTATTGCAGAAAGCGATGTTGATTCGTCATAAAGTCTGTTTGCAGCCTTATTGATGGTGTCGTTAATATAATTTGTTTCAAGAGTGTTGTATTTTGAGAGTAGTATTGTTGATCCGTAAACAATAATAAAAGTGAAAAGGCATATTAGGAGTAATGTGAGGATAAAGGCTGATTTTTGCTGGATCTTCATAATCCACTCCGTTTATATAACAAATCAGCGCAAACATAGCCTTTATTTATATAAGTTGAATACATCGGTGTGAGAGAGTGATATCGTGAGCTATTTATAATTTAATGTTCAAGTCTATTGGCACGATAGTGCGGGCTCGTGGTCTAGTTGGCTATGACGTCGCCTTGACATGGCGGAGGTCCTGAGTTCGAATCTCAGCGGGCCCATCATCCTTTTTTGTAAGCAGTTGCACAAAGTTCAAACTACTCTAAATGGAAATCAGGACAAGATCCGTTATCAAATATAATTATTCCGGAATTGAGAGCTTGTTTTGCAAGTGGAACTGTAAGGTCATCCTCGTTATAAGGAAAAATATCACATGCGATTCCGATATCTGAAAAGAATGGCTGAATAATTTCAACTTTCTCAAAGATGGAACAGTTATCATATCCTTTCATCAGTACCAGAATATCACAATCACTTCCAGGGACCGCTCTTCCATTGGCAAGAGACCCAAAGAGTATTACTTTCTTTATACCTGGAAGAGTTGAAAGTTTTAGTATCGATTCTTTTAGGTTGTGTTCTATTAGTTCTTTATCGAGATAGAATATTATTACAGAATTGTAGGATTCGCTCCGCACTGCTGATTGCAGCGACTGCATCTTCGATATCATAATAATCTCCGGGAATTCCGGATTCAAACCCATCCGGATATCGGGCTGGAACATAATATTTGTCAAGTCTACGTGCATCTTTTTCTATTTCTGTCGCAATTATTAACCTCTTTTCAAGACCCTTCAGGAGATCAAAGACCGAATGACCCCTGGCTGAAGCTCCCAGACTTTGATATAAAGACTTTACAGCTTTCTCAGCGGCCTGTTGTGATATAAAACATGTCCATTCATAGTATTCACTATCACTTGCATGGCGGGCCATGGATATGTCACGCTTTACCTTTTGCATCCAGTCAGTACTTCTTTCAGGCATTTTATCTAATATCTGTTTCCAATCTACGATAGCTTTTATTTTGTCTGATATTTTATCTGCAGTTCAAATAATAGTATTGATTCTTAAAAACAATTAATTATAAAAATATTAACAGATATTCTGGTATTATGTATTGGTCAGGCATTCGCGTCATGATGTTTTTTGGTTTAATCACCATTTTGTTTTCAATTCCAGGTTCGGCAATTAACACAAACGTTACTTACCAGGTAGCAAAACTAAATGATACCGTGCAAGTCTACTATTCTCTATCCTATCCTGGTGGAAGAGTGTTTGAGTCAAACCGAAACAGCAGTCCCCTTACCTTTGTACTTGGTTCTGGAGCTATGATAACCGGATTTGATAAGTCAATCCGTGGGATGAAAACCGGTGAGACAAAGACTGTAATTCTCAAACCTGATGCTGCGTATGGAGAATGGAAACCCGGCCTTGTTCAGACAATGGGTATAAGAGAAGCGAATGAAATGTTTGAAAACATGACAACGCGGGGCAATATCAGTATTTCAATAATGCCAGGTTACAGTAGTCCGGTTATTGAATTTCTACCAAACGTCGGAAAAAGAGAGAGATATCTCTGTACTAATATAACAAATGAAACAGTAGTTGTAGACCATAACAAGCCTCTTGCAGGAAAGAGTCTTCAATTTACTATAACTTTAGTTAAGGTCGGTAAATAAAAATCTTTCATATCTCAGTTAACCTTTTTAATCATTTGTGTCAATATCCAGGTACGTGATAGGTATGCCTGACAAAAAAGATCGTTTCTGTCGCTCTTGTGGCAAAGCCATCGAAGGAAATGAAAAGTTCTGCCGTTCATGTGGCACGCCAGTTGTGAGAGAAGAAAGTGTTGTGCAAAAACCAGTAGGCAGCATTTCACTTAATGAAATATTTGATATGTCTTCTGTCGGACCAGATTTTGAGTGGGACTACGGCCTTCGTGCCCTTATAGTCGGAGGATTTTTCATTATATTTGCATTGCTCCTCATATTTATCAATCTGGCAATTTCCAGCCTCTTCGGTGCTATAGGAGGGTTGGGGCTTGTAGTTGCATTTGGAATGTTCGCGAACGACTATGAGCGGCGCAAAAATGAAATTTCCCTTGTCCTATGCATCGTTATAGCAGGGATTGCAGTCATACTTAACCTTGGGAACCTTCCGTTTCTTGTTTTCTGGTTGGTTCTTATGGCAATTTCGTATTTTGTCGTAAAGTGGTACGCCAAGGGAAAACGGGGGGGATAATAACTTTCCTTCGAACAATACATTTATATTCCTGGAAGATATGGTATTATTTGTATGTTTTGTCCAAAGTGTGGTGCAGAACAATCAGGAACGAACAAGTTCTGCAATAAATGCGGAGCTAATTTAGACATTCCGCGAACTCATGGGAGGTCTGAAAGTAGCCTGTCAGGATTAGGTTTTGAGGATATGAATCCGAAAAACTTTGTTTATGTTGGAATCGTACTTGCAATTATTGCAATATTCTTTTTTCCCTACATTCTTGGAATTATAAGTATTATTCTGGGTTATGTTGCGATGAAGCGAGGCGAAGACAGACTTGGAAAGTTAACCATGATAATCGGGGTTCTTTGCACAATTATAGGACTTGCTGCAATATACGCCGCATCACTAAGGCCGACTTATTATTACTATTATCTGTAAAGATAGCGAGAATCAATAAAAAGGAGATATACTGATGGCGCAGATAAAACGTGCACTAACGAGAGAAATGATCCTTGGGATGCAGGTAATAAATTCCGAAGGAAATATAATTGGAAAGGTAAAGGAACTCTCACTTGTTGTTGGGGATTCAGACCAGGCTTTGATAATTGAGGGAAATGGTGGAGAGGAAACAATAATCCGGTGGAGCGAAGTATCCGCAGTTGGTGATGTTGTACTAGTCAGGCCAGAGTCTTTCAATATTGAGACAGAGAAATCATCGACACCTGCAAGTTGCAGGAGCTGTGGCAGTCCCCTAAAAGAAGGGGACCTTTTTTGCCCAGATTGTGGTAAAAAAACAATCTAATAAATTTTAGTGTTGAGGAATTTATTGAAGGGATTTTTGTTTCGTATTACAACATTTTCAAATATGATAAAACACTGATAAGTGCATATGAAGACAATTGTCCTCTTAGCAATTCTATGTATTTTTGGGGTTGTCCTTATTGCAGGCTGCACTCAGCCGGCAACCACGACACAGAGCCCTGTAACAACGTCAGCAGTTCAGCAATCCACTGAAGTTGCAGTAGTAAATACACCCTCGTCAGGAAATGCGGTTGCAGCCACTCAGGCTGGTTCCACACAGCTCATGTCAGGGCCAACCGACACCGTTCCGGATATAAACAAGGTCCTTGTCCAGGTAGACCGGGACCGGGTGGCAACAACTCCTACAATTACCATATCATTCCGGGGAGGGTCCGGGATGAATGCAGTAGTCAGCATGGATGTCGCCGTCACCCGTTCAGATGGCATCACTACAACAAAGAGTATTAACAGGCCATCAGTTGGAGATAGTGTTACTATTGACGGGACTACCGGAAGTGACAGGGTCCAGGTCTGGATAAATACAAACAATGGGAAGCGATACCTGGTATATGACCAGGTGCTCCCATTCAGGAACACTTCACCAAATCTGTAAAAAATCTTTATCCTTTTTTATCCAGACTGGCATTCCAGAGAGAAGCCTGTTTGCCCACAACCGGGGAGTCTTTCAGAGTATTCAGGATTGTTAGTGCGTTTTTTATCTCGCTAGTCATCAAATTCGTATTTCCCTGTTTCTTTGCAATCCCTGCGTTACTAAGGTGAATTCCGACCTGTGAAAGTGATGTCCAGTCTTTTATAAACTGGCTGAGGTCTTTTCCGATATATGTCAGATTTTCATGTTTGGGGATTACAATATCCCATGCTTGTGGGTCTATTTTTTTTGCTGTACTCTCCATAGCGACTCTGTTTTGTTCCATTGCTGTATATGAAGACTTAGCAGAATTAAAATCAACTTTTGCAGACGGATAGTCTCCTTTTCCCATGGCTGCAATACCATTTATAAACTGCCAGGTCGCTTCTTTCTCACCTGATAATAAGTCCATTCTGACCATATAATAGTCAGTCATCAGAATGAACTGGTCACGAACCAACTTTTCAGTACTATTCGTAATTACAATGTTGTCAAAATATTTCTTTGCAAGCGCAATATCATTTTTTGCATTGGAGTATGCTTTTTTTATATCTGATATCGATCCATTTGAAGTACCTGCAACAGCGCCTTTAACAAAACCACCCAGAAAAAGTTCTACACCTGTTGAAAGAATACTTTTATTCTGTGATATGGTGGTCGGTTGAGGTGCTGCAATTGCACATGCGTTCACAATTAAGAGAAAGATGCATAATAGTGCAATAATTACAATACGAGTAATTTCCATGATTATTAATGTAGTGTGAAAATATTACTATAAATAGCTGATTAGGGTTTATCATTGAGTTTTAACAAATATTTTCGACTTTTAACTAAAAAATAGGTTTTTTATCCAGCATAATCTAATTACTGGTCTGAACTGGACGGTTATAAGATGTTGGCCGGATATATGCTGTTGGTTTAATAAACGGTGTTGGGAGGTAAACCGAATTACTAACAGGTGAATTTGTTTTTCCAATCAGGGTTTCAATTCTATTTTCATTTATTAATTCTCCAGACTTTCCCCCTCCAGGCTTTGTAAAAGTGGGATAAGGTGTGGGCCTGAAGTAATTGCTCCAAGAGAATGTACCTGTTTCGTTATTCCTTGTAACCGTATATCCAGCCTTCATCCCCGAGAGACCGTTTAAGACCTTTCCAGATGTGGCTGCAGTACTCATAACAAGTTCGGAATTCTTGCTGTACTCTTTTCCAAATGTCACATATGTCACTTTACCTTTAGATTCAAACCTGAATGCCATCTGGTAGTTTAATAAACAATGCCCATTTCGGCAGGATACATTATAGGGTATATTGAAAGTGTAATGCTCTCCAGGTGATACAACCACGTTGTCAGGGAGGGGAATATATCCGGGCCCAAACTCTTGTGCATCGTCTGATAAAGCAAGGAGGCCAACACCGCTTGCATGGGTCCATGGGATTTTTCCTGTATTAGTCATTGTTATAGTAACATTCGTCCTGTTGCAGGCCTTCAATTTATCAGGTATGGTGGAAGTTGCTTCTTCACCGTCATAGACCTTTTTGTCTCCTGAATCCAAAGTAGGTTCAGTCATGGCGCTCAGGGAAGGTATCTGTGTCCAGTATCTTGTTATAGTTGGTTGAGGTGGAGTAGTCCTCGTCGGTACCATTGTAGGTGTGGCATTTGCAAAAGCAAGTGGAAGGTAATCAATTTCACCATTGCCAAGTGTGAAGGTCTCATTAAGAATACCAGTATATTCATTGGATGCATTGTGCAATTGTGAGAACCCTTTGCCATCGGGTTGTCCCCAGAAATTACCTCCCTGGTGTGAGAGTCCTATTATATTCGTTGATGAGGTCTCAGTAGTATTCCAACGATTACCTGTGGTAGAACCCTCAAACTCGGTATTGTTGGTATTGACGAAATAGTTGTTATATATAATATTCCCTGTTGTATCTTTCATAAACAATCCGAAATCATTGTTATTCGTTATTTGTGAGTTGTTTATTGTAGTACCTCCCGAATTGATGAGACTTATTCCACCACCATTTCCAGAGACTGTATTACCAGATAGGACGTTTCCATCAGAATTTACAAGTTCTATGCCGGTTTTACCGTTATTTGTGATGGTGCTTCCCCCAACATTTGTATTATTTGTCGAATTGAGTAAAACACCATTTATTTCATTCGAATTTGCTATGATATTTTGGACGTTTGCGCCTGTTGTATTTCGAAGGTACAGTCCATAACCATTTCCGGTCAAGCTCACACCGCTGATACTAAAGTTCTGACAGTTTACACAATAAACAGTTCCTGCATTTGAAGAGGCTGTAAGTGAAATATTGCTTGCATTAGTATAGTAATAGATTTTTTTACCGTCAACTGTATTTGATGTGTCAATATTTTGATAGAATGAACTATTTGTAGTTCCGTCAACTTTAAAGTTGTACTCATTTCCGGACATCACGTTACCTTTCATGGTGGTGTCCTGTGAATCACTGATATTAATGCCATAATATGAGTTTGAACTGGCATTGTTATTTAGAAGCGTGACATAATTGGACTTATCGAGTAAGATTCCCTGGTAGTTTCCGGATGAGTAACTTCCGGTTATATTGGTGTCGCTCGCATTAGTTAATGCGAATCCGTTCTCATGGTTACCTGTTGCATTGTTGTGTAACAGGACATTTCCTGTTGAATCAATGAGATTGTAACCAGAGCCGTTATTTAAGCAGGCATTATTGTAAGACAGGGAATTTCCATCACTGGATCCACCTAATAAAATGCCATCTCCACCGTTATGGCATGCTGTATTTTGAGTGAGATTGTTTGAATCTGAACCAGTGAGTATAATCCCATTTTCGTTGTTGAATGATGCATTATTTTTTGTAAGGGTAGATGAAGAGGTGTTTGAAAGTGAAATTCCCGACTCTGTATTAAATATTGCAGTATTGTTGTAAAGCACATCAAGAGTTGAATTGAATAAAGCTATTCCGCTACCTGTGTTGCCATTTGCTCTGTTCCCGGTCAAATTGGTGTTTGTAGTATTTGACAGGATGAATCCGCTCTCCTGGTTTCCGGTTACATTATTTAATGTGAGGTTATTATTTACCGAGTCAAAGACACCGATGCCTGTCCCTCCATTCTGGCAGGCATTGTTATTATTGAGTGAATTGCCATTGCTTGAACCATTGAGTAAGATTCCGTTTTCATCATTTTGGCAGGCAGTGTTGCTGGTTAGGTTGTTCGCACCTGAACCGGTTAATACAATTCCATTTTCATGATTGTATGAAGCATTGTTCAACTGAATGATGTTGTCGGTAGAATTCAGCATAGTTATTCCGCTAGCATCGTTGTAGAGAGCAGTGTTTGAGGTGAGGTTAGTCTTCGATGCATTTGAAAGAATAAACCCAGAGCCGCTGTTTCCGTTAGCAGTGTTATTGGTCAGGTTAGTCCCAATAACGTCAAAGAGTCCGAAACCCGATTTTGTGTTATAATCTGCCGTGTTGTTTCCTAGAGTATTTGTATTACTTGAACTATTCAGCAGGAACCCATATTCATGGTTATTGGAAGCATTGTTCCAGAGCATGGTATTATCGCTTGAATTTGTGAGTAAGAACCCAGACTTGGTGTTGTTTGATGCAATGTTATTAACAATAAGGTCCTCTGTTGAGTTGAATATCGAGAACCCGTTTCCAGTATTATCCAATGCATTGTTTCCTTTCAGATTTGTTCCAGTAGTGTTTGAAAGTGTAAACCCAGAATTAGAGTTTCCAGTTGCGTTGTTCGATGTGAGGTTATTATTTATCGAGTCAAAGACTCCGATACCTATTCCTCCGTTCTCACAGGCATTGTTATTATTGAGTGAATTGCCATTGCTTGAACCATTGAGTAAGATTCCGTTTTCATCATT
>CAIYHQ010000096.1 GCA_903926075.1 uncultured Methanomicrobiales archaeon | reverse complement strand
TCATAATTAAAAGACTGAAATGATGGGTTTTTTTCTATTCCCCCCACCCTAAATCTGGAAAAGGGGTTTTTCAAGAAATGTTTTTCATAAGTTATGAACTGCAAGACTTCTCTAAATCTGAGAATTCTTTACAATGCTAGTCAAATATTGGAAAAGAGTATCCTGTCATAAATGCAATTCATCAACTTCAAAACACTTAAACTGTACTATTGCTTCTGCCTTATTTTTGTTAGCAATAGTGAAATTTGTCTAGCATATAGAAATGTAAATAGCATGATTGTTGTATAGGCATTTCATCAATATCAAAACACTTGAATAGTGCCATGATTTCTTTCCTTGGGTGTTAGCACTTTGTTTGCCCTTGCTGTTATGATGTCAGAATTCTTCAAACAAAACCCATCTACAACCTCGAGAGTTCCAGAGAAAAAGCCGCCAAAACTCCCGCCAACCCGCCAAAGATTTAAATTTAAATTTCAAAATCGAAGCATAGTTTTCATTTCCTTCCTTAACAAAAGAAAAAGTCAGCATCAAGTAAAATAGGGGGATAGAGCTTAACCCCGGCTACCTGTCCACTAAGTGTGCAGTTGGTGGATGGGTAGAACATATCTAAATCCTATGTATTGATGCAACAATAAACTCTTATAACAAATGTGTTATTTGATTGGCTTCTTAGATACCTAACGGCCTGGACATCCCCATCTGGGAAATGAGGGTCTAGCATCATGCTTGACAAACAACCTTGTGGGAAGGGGTATGAACAAAAAAACTGGTATCGCTCAGGCTCTCCTGTCAGTTCACGGAAGGAAGGCAGAGACCTGAGATATGACGGGAGCACGCTCCTGCTTCGAACTACTCTCCCTACCATAAGGGATTGAGCATCTGTTTTTGGTCGGGTCAAATTGACCCTACGATCCTGGTGAGATCTGTCCATATGGAATATATACATACCCAAATAATTTATTATTCTCGGATCTTATTCATCCAGATTCATTTACACATTGCTTCCTCTGTTATCTACATAGGAATCACTATCAATCTCTACAGGGAGGCATAATATTCTACCCAATCTCCCTCCTCAAGCTTACCCAATACCTCCGAAGGTATCCTAATTCGTGGTAAGAGATCTACCTCCTGGATATATGGTGTAAGTCCACCTATGAGAGGAAGAAATCCAATATCTTGAATGTGTTCAATTGTATGTGCGATTCCCTGCTGCTGTTTTTCCTCATCTGCATTGTTTTTCGCTTCACCAGCTTTATTAAATGGTCCCTGATATGGAGAGTTCAACAGAGGACTATGAGGACTGAAACCTTCGGACGCAATTCCAGTATACTATCTCCAACTCTGGTAATTATATGGATTCTCTGTTGATGCGAGTCTTCATCGTTAATTTTTTTCTCAGTAATCGGATTTGAGCCTCTCTGCTCTGGATACCTCTGTTGACTCCTCAATGGAGTACTCAGTTCTTCCCCAATGCAAGGAGTAATTTGTCTCTCTACATCTTCCCACTCAACAGATGGAATGCCGTCTTGTATAAATCGTGATGTAATTCAGGAGGATGGAGGATAAATTCCAAGATTGCCCTACCCCTTGTATCTCCTGAAGGAGTCTTTGCTTTTCATCCTCAACATAATTTCGCTGTGCTGGTGTGATATCAGGCTTCAATTTCCTTCCACCATCCCCAACCTGATCAAACTCGTTATATTCGATGGCTACTTTAATGCAGATTTGAGCTCGCTGATAATCCCGTACGAAGCTCTGTGAAGGAAGTCTAAACAACACTCGCAGATCTTCTCTCTATTGGTAAAACATCTGACAGCAG